>JAJZZU010000055.1 GCA_021797365.1 Pseudomonadota bacterium
CCGAACGCCTCATACAAGACCCGACCTTGAGCCTGCCGGCGGGCGCAATACGCGGATGGGACCGCCGCAACCCATTCTATTTTCAGCTCCTGGAGTCGATCACCCGGTACTATGGCGTCGATATCGAGACCCCCTTCGAGGACCTCCCCAAAAAGGTCCGGCAGGTCATCCTGTATGGCAGTGGCGAGGAGTCGATCACCTTCAGCTATGTGGACCGCGGACGGCGGCATCGACGCAAACACCCGTTCGAGGGCGTGATCCCCAACATGGAACGCCGCTATCGCGAGACGGAGTCGGCCAGCGTACGGGACGAACTCGCGCGCTTTATCGGCAACCAGGTCTGCGAGGTCTGCGCCGGCAGCCGGCTGCGCGAGGAGGCGCGCAACGTATTCATCGACGCGCGCGCCATCCATGAGGTCACGGGGCTATCCATTCACGAGGCCCATGGATTCTTTCAGCATCTGCTGCTCCCCGGCCAGCGCGGGGTGATCGCCGCCAAGATCATCCACGAGATCAGCGAGCGCCTCAAATTTCTCGTGAACGTGGGCCTCGATTACCTGACCCTCGCGCGTTCCGCGGAGACCCTGTCAGGCGGCGAGGCACAGCGCATCCGGCTGGCATCGCAGATCGGCGCGGGACTGGTCGGCGTCATGTACGTCCTGGACGAGCCGTCCATCGGCCTGCACCAACGTGATAATGGCCGCCTGCTCGCGACCCTGGAGACCCTGCGCGACATGGGCAACACCGTCATCGTCGTCGAACACGACGAGGAGGCGATCCTGGCCGCCGACCACGTCGTGGATGTCGGCCCCGGCGCCGGGGTTCACGGCGGGCGGATCGTGGCCCAAGGGACTCCCGCGCAGATCATGGAAAACCCCGATTCCCTGACCGGGAAATACCTAAAGGGTGTCGAGGAGATCCCGGTACCGCCGATGCGCCGCAGCGGGCAGGGCGAGATCGTGATCCGTGGGGCGCGCGGCAACAACCTGCGCGGCATCGACGTAGGCATCCCGGTCGCGGCCCTGACCTGCGTGACCGGGGTCTCCGGGTCGGGCAAATCCACACTCATCAACGATACACTGTATGCCGCCGCCGCCAACCATCTGAACAAAACGCGACTGGATGTCGCGGCGCACAGCAGCATCGATGGCCTGGAGGCCTTCGACAAGGTCGTCGACATCGATCAAAGCCCGATCGGGCGGACACCGCGCTCCAATCCGGCCACGTATACCGGCCTTTTTACCCCCCTGCGCGACCTCTTCGCCGCCACCGTCGAGGCCCGTGAGCGCGGATTCGGTCCAGGGCGGTTCTCATTCAATGTCCGCGGCGGACGCTGCGAGGCCTGCGAGGGCGACGGTCTCGTCAAGGTCGAGATGCACTTCCTGCCCGACATGTATGTGCCGTGCGATGTCTGCAAGGGCATGCGCTACAACCGCGAGACACTCGAGATCCGCTACAAGGGCCGGACCATCCACGAGATCCTGCAGATGACCGTAGAGGAGGCCCTGACCTTCTTTGAGGCCGTCCCGGCGATACGCCGCAAGCTCGAGACCCTGACCGACGTGGGGCTCGCCTACCTCACCCTCGGGCAGTCGGCAACGACCCTGTCAGGCGGCGAGGCGCAACGCATCAAGCTTGCGCGCGAGCTCTCGAAACGTGACACCGGGCGGACGCTCTACATCCTCGACGAGCCGACCACGGGCCTCCATTTCCACGATATCCGCCAATTGATCGGCGTACTCCAGACATTGACGGAACGGGGCAACACCGTGGTCGTCATCGAGCACAATCTCGACGTCATAAAGACTGCGGATTACCTCGTGGACCTCGGCCCGGAAGGCGGGAGCGGCGGCGGCCGCGTAGTCGCGAGCGGCACGCCCGAGGCAGTGGCCGCGCACCTCTCGTCGCACACCGGGCGCTACCTGCGGCAGGTCCTCGAGCGCCACGCACGTCCCTCCGCGGCCTCAGTCCAGGACCAAAAGCGGGTCGGCAAGCTGTAGGCCCAGGATCGCGGCCGCCGAGCCCTCGCGGACGGCGATCTCGATCAGGCCGTTGGCGTTTTCGTAAAAAAATGGCTCCCCGGGCGCGCCCTCGGCAAAGAAACGTGCGCGCTTTAAGCGACGGCCTCCGGCCATGAGTGCGCGCAACCCCGGCCGCGCGCGCAGGCCGGTCACGGCATTCCCGTAGTGGTCGATGAACAGCACGCACGCCCAGTCGTCGGGCCAATCGGAAAACCGCGTCAAAGGCGCAGGACGGGCGCACGGGCGGGCACCGCGCGCCAGGGCCGCGGCCGCCGGCGCGAACACATCGCGTCCATGAAAGGTGGGCGCGGCTTCGGCCGGTATGGTCAGGGCCTCGCAGGACTCCACCCCGTCGCGCCGCGCCACCATCTCGAAAAGACCATTGTCAGGACCGACGTAGATGCGTCCACCGGCGCGCAAGACAAGGGCATGGCGCGCACCACCCACACCCGGATCGACGACCGCCATGATCACCGCGCCCGCCGGGACATCGCGGCAATAGGCGTAGAGGAGGTAGGCGCTGGCCTGGATGGCGAAATTGGGCAGATCATGAAAGAGATCGATGACCGGAACCCCAGGCGCGCCTTCTGCAAGCCGCAGGCGCACCTGACCCACATAAGGGTCGGCCGCCCCGAAATCGGTGAGCAACACGATCATCGCATGAGTCTAGCACCGTTGGCCCAAGGCCCATCCCGAATGGGCGATCGCTACAAGGTCAACACGCGCGGTGCGTCCACGCGCCGATCGGTGATGGTCGTCGGCAATTCCTGATGATAGGCCTGCGAAGGCAGGGGCCCGCAACCCCCGAACCGGGCCATGACCTTAAGTTGCGCCAGTACGTCCTCCCCACAGTGGTCCGCTGGCAGATGGCGCCAGAAGGAAAACCCTCCGACCGCACGCAGGGCCGCGACATCATAGAGCGCGCATCCCCTATCCGGGCGACGCGATAACGCTGGTAACCGCTCACATTGCGCCCTACATGATAGAGATTGGCGGCATTATGGAGACGATGGCGGGCCCAGGCCGGCGACTGCGGGGTCACCGTCTCGGGGACTACCGGCCCCTGCCAGAACGCGATCTCCTGCTCATGGGGGCGCTCGTCGTCCCGAAAACTGAGCCCGATAACGCCGTACCCCACGAAGCCGCAGCCCTCGGCCTTCAGGGTGGCGCGCAACGGGGGCAGGGCGCCGGGCCCCAGAATCACATCATCGTCGAGGAACAGGTCTGGCGCACGCCTCTGCGAGCAGGAAGGCGCGCTGTTCCGCGAGACCGCGGCGCGGCAGATGGCGATGCCAGACAAGGCGGTGCCCCTGGGCCCCGAGGACCCGGGCCACGGCCTGCACCTTTGCGACCGACGCGTCGCCCTGATCGGATACCCCCACACGCAGCGGTACGCCCTGACCGAGCCGGCTCGCGAGCGTCACGGCGAGCGCGGCCGGCCGGTTGTCAGTTGGTATCAGGACGTCCACTAGCCGGCCTGCGCGTCTCTGCGAATACGCGCTATGAGGCCGCTCGTCGAGCTATTGTCGATATATTCGAGGAGTCGGACCCGACCGCCCAATTTCTCGACCAAGGCCACCTCCGGCAAGGTCTTGGCGACATAATCGCCGCCCTTCACGAACACATCCGGACGCACCATCTCTATGGGTCCGTGCGCGGTATCCCCGGCAAAGGCCAGGACATGATCCACGCAACCGAGCGCCGCCACCACGGCGATGCGATCGGCAAGCGGATTGAGCGGTCGCCCGGCCCCCTTCAGGCGCCGGACCGAATCATCGTCATTCAGGCCGACGATCAGGACATCGCCCAAGGCCTTCGCACGCTCCAGGTAGGTGATGTGGCCGCGATGCAGGATATCGAAACAGCCGTTGGTAAAGACGATGCGCCGCCCCGTCTGGCGCAGGCGCCCGGCCATCTCTCGGATCTGGGTGGGTGCGCGCAGAAACTTACCCTGGCCAGCGAGCTCGCGGCCCAACTCCTCCCGGCTGCAGGTCGCCGTGTCTTCGCGTGCCAGGATGACGTCGGCGGCGGCGGCCGCCAGGTCCATCGCCACGCACGTGTCGGCACCGGATGCGAGCGCGAGCGTAAGAGCGCTCACGAACGTATCGCCGGCCCCAGCGGCATGCGCGGCGGGCACGACACGGCCAGCGGTACGGTAGGGGCCGCCCGCCCCGAGCAGCAGGGCACCCTCGGCGTCGAGGGTCACCACCACCGATCGCGCGCCGGTGGCGTCGAGGAGACGGTCCTCATAACGCGCGATGAAGGCAGGGCGGTCATCCGGCGGTACACCGCCTACCCCCAAAAGCCGCAGGGCCTCCGCGAAGTTGGGCTTCGCCACAAGCGGCGCGAGATGGCGATAGCGCCCGGGGTCCTTGGCATCGACGATCAATGCCAACCCCTGGCCCCGCAGACGCTTCAAGGCCTCGTGCACGACCGGGCCCATGAGACCCAGCCCGTAGTCAGACACGACCACGGCATCGCAGCCGGCCGCCGCGGCCGACAGCGCGGCGGCAAGCCGCGCGGCGAGCGTGGCGGCCACCGGTCCCACATCGCCCTCATCGAAACGCGCCACGAGCTGATCGTCACACCGCAGTCGCTGCTTGACCACGGTCCGCCGGTTGCCATCAGCGACGACGCCAGTACAGTCCACGCCCTGACCCTCGATAAGCGCGCGCAGCCGCTGGCCATGGTCATCCGCGCCGACCCATGATACGAGGCGCGCGTGGGCGCCCAGGGCCGCGATGTTGGCGGCGACATTGGCAGCCCCCCCAGGGGCCTCCAGGACGGTCTGCAGTCCTACCACCGGGACCGGCGCCTCGCGACAGATGCCGGTCGCGCGACCCTTCAGGTAGCGATCCAGGATCGCCTCCCCAAAGACCAGCACACGTCTTTTTCCGAAGGACTGCAGGACACCCATGAGCGTCTGGACGTCAACCATCGGCCACCTCCCGGAGGGTCTCGCCCCACAACCCCAGCGCTTGCGCCACCACCTCCTCGGGCGGGATCGCCAAGCACTCGAGATCGTAAGGGCATGTGAATCGGTAGCAGGGGGCACAGGCGGTCGGCCGGCGAAGGAGGCGCGCCGGGGCCCGGCGGGGACCCCATTGCGATTCGCGATCGGTGCCCGAATACAGGATGACCATGGGACAGTCAACCGCATCGGCCAGATGCATCGGCCCTGAATCATTGGCGATAAGCAACCGGGCGCGCGCGAGCAACGCCGCGAGCACCGCGATATCCGTCTGTCCGCACAAAGAAACCGCCCCCGAGGCGCTCGCCACCGCCGCGCCCCGGGCGATGTCCTTGGGGCCGCCCACCACGACGACCGTACGCCCCGCCTGGCGCAGGCCGGCGGCCACCGCCGCATAGCGCTCCACGGGATAGCGGCGCGCGCTACAGGTCGCGCCAGGGGCGATCACGACGAAATCCCCGCGTACGCCCCGCTCCTGCAACACTGTCTGCGCGCGGGCGTGCGCGGCCCGCGGCACCGAGATGCGCACGACGCTGACATCGGGCCCGACTACGGGGATGCCGACCTCACGCAGGATATGCAGGTTCCGATCCACCTGATGGGCGTCGTCGGCCGGCGGGCGTACCCAGTGCGTCAGCACCCCGCCGCCGAATTCGCGGGATTGACCGATGCGCACGGGGATGCCGGCCAGGTAGCAGGCATAGGCGGGTGGAAATGGGCTTTGCGAAAAACTTGTGAATATCAGCGCCGCATCGAACGACCGCCGGGCGAGTTCACGAACCAGCGCCTGTTCACGGCTCGGGTCGAAGGCCATGTCGCCATGGGCGTCCTGCCAGAGGGCGCGATGCACGAATACCTCGTCGATACCCGGCACCAGTCCGGCCACGGCCGCCCCGGCCGGCGAGGCCATGAGCGTCACCCGCGCCTCCGGCCATGCCCGTCGCACCATGCGCACTGCCGGCGATAACATCAGGATGTCCCCGATGTTATCGAGACGCACCACCAAGATCCGCGACACGCTTTTGAAGGCATCCATGCCCTGATCCCCTGCTGTCATCGGCGGCCATTACAGCGCTCGGCGTGGCGGCCGCCAATCGGCCGAAGGGACGGGCCGCACACCTGCCGAGGGCGCAATCGCGGGGGGCGGTCGGTCGCCCTGCGGCCCTCGACCGCACCCCTCCCACGCCACCCGGCAGGCAGGTCCGCAACAGGCGGCGCGAGCCATCGCGGTCATGAGGGCCTGGGCATGCCACGCTTGTCAAAGTCGGTCATGGTGAGCCCCGTCTGCTGTCGCCATGGCGGTTTGGCCACCCGTAGAAGAGTTTCGCGGCGTACGCTTATGCCCCTATGCGGCCGCGCCGAGCTTGGCCAGTTCCCGGTCTATCGGCCCCCCCAGCCGCGTGCTTGAGGGGCATCGCCCGCCCCCGGCGACACCGCTATTCATCCAGCGCTCGCCAGATCTTTGGTGTTTGCGCCCGCCCACAGTCAAGTGAGTGCGCCCTGCCGGGCGCACCAAAAAAAACCGGCTGGCGCCATGCCAGCCGGTTGCCTGTTCGTACAACGCCCTTTCCCAGTATTAGGCGGCGGCCTCCGTCCCTTCGGCCTCGGTCTTCTCCGGCCGATCGACGAGCTGCACCACCGCCATAGGCGCGGTATCACCGGCCCGCAGACCCATCTTCAGTATGCGCAGATAGCCGCCCGCGCGATTTTGATACCGCACCCCGAGCTCATCGAACAGCTTCCCGACGATCTCGCGATCCCCCAAGCGCGCGAACGCCAGCCGCCGGTTCGCGACCGTCGCGTTCTTGCCCAAGGTAATGAGCGGTTCCGCGATGCGCCGCAGCTCTTTGGCCTTTGGCAAGGTCGTCACGATCTGCTCGTGCCGAAACAACGACACCGCCATATTCTTGAACAGCGCCTTGCGATGCGCGCTCGTTACGTTGAACTTCCGTCCGCTATTGCCGTGCCGCATGGCTCAGTCCTCTCTCTTACCGGTCCAGACCCTCGCCCGGAACCTTGTTCCGAAGCGATGCCGGCGGCCAGTTCTCCAGCTTCATGTCCAGGGTGAGCTCGTGGGATGCCAGCACATCCTTGATCTCGGTCAGCGACTTCTTGCCGAGATTCGGGGTCTTCAAGAGCTCCATTTCACTCTTCTGGACCAGGTCGCCGATGTAAAAAATATTCTCCGCCTTGAGGCAGTTCGCCGATCGCACCGTGAGCTCCAGATCGTCGACCGGCCGCAGCAGAATGGGGTTCACGTCCGGCTCTTCCTCGATCCGGATCTCAGTCCCCTTGCTCTCCAGATCCACGAACACCGCCATCTGATCGCGCAAGATGTTCGCCGCGCGCCGTACTGCGGCCTCCGGATCGATGGCGCCGTTGGTCTCGATGTCGAGCACCAACTTATCGAGGTCGGTGCGCTGCTCGACGCGTGCGTTTTCCACGGTATAGGCCACACGCCGAATCGGGCTGAACGAGGCGTCGATCTGCATGCCGCCAAGCGGGCGCTCCTCATTCAGGGCACGTGCCGGGACCGGCTCATAGCCTCGCCCCGCTACCACCGTGAGCTCCATTTTCAACGTCACCGCCTTCGTGAGCGTCGCAATCACATGCGCCGGATTCACGATCTCCACGCTCTGGTCGGTGCGGACATCGGCCGCGGTCACGACACCCGGCCCGGTCTTGTCGATCGTCAGCCGCGCTTCGCCCCGCCCTTCCATACGCATGGCCAACCCCTTCAGATTCAGCAGGATATCGATGACGTCCTCCTGAACCCCCTCTATCGTCGAGTACTCGTGCAACACGCCTTCGATGCGCGCCTCGGTTACCGCGCAACCCGGCATGGACGACAGCAAGATGCGCCGCAGCGCACTCCCCAGGGTATGGCCAAAGCCGCGCTCCAGCGGCTCCAAGGTAATCCGCGCGTGCGTCGGACCGAGCGTCTGCACCCCAACATTGCGAGGTTTAAGAAATTCCGCTGCCGAACTCTGCATATACTATCCCTCCGGCGACTTACTTCGAGTACAAGGCGATGACGAGCTGCTCGTTGATCTCGCCGGGCATTTCGCGACGCTCTGGCACGGCCTTGAAGGTCCCCTTCATGGCCTTGCTATCGACCTCCAGCCATTCCGGAAACCCGCGCTGCTCGGCGGCCTCGAGTGCGGCCTTCACGCGCAATTGCTCCTTGGCACTGGAGCTCACTTCGATCACATCCTGCGCCGAGAGCTGATAGGCCGGAATATTGACGCGCTTACCGTTCACAAGGATGCCGTTATGCCGTACGAGCTGACGGGCCTCGGAACGCGACGCCCCAAACCCCATCCTGTGCACCACGTTGTCCAGCCGGCACTCGAGGAGCTTCAGCAGGTTCTCGCCGGTATTACCACGGCGCCGATCCGCCTCGGAATAATAATTGGCGAACTGCGCCTCGAGCACCCCGTAGATACGGCGGAGCTTCTGCTTCTCGCGCAGCTGCGCACCGTAATCCGAAAGCCGGCTGCGCCGCTGGCCATGCTGCCCCGGCGGATAGGTCCGCTTGGATACGGGGCATTTGTCGGTAAAACACTTCTCCCCTTTCAGAAAGAGCTTGCCGCCCTCGCGCCGACATTTCCGGCATTTTGCATCCGCGTTCTCACGGGCCATTCTTCTCTCTCCGTCAACTAGACGCGCCGGCGCTTGGCCGGCCGACAACCGTTATGGGGAATCGGCGTCACATCGATAATGTTACTGATCTCGAAACCCGCCGAATGCAAGGCCCGCACCGCGGAGTCACGCCCCGGCCCCGGTCCCTTCACGCGAATCTCGAGCGCCTTCACGCCAAACTCCTGCGCCGCGCGCCCGGCCTTGTCCGATGCCACCTGCGCGGCAAACGGCGTACTCTTGCGCGATCCCCGGAAACCCGCGCCACCCGCGGTCGCCCACGACAACACGTTCCCCTGCCGATCGGTAATCGTGATGACCGTGTTGTTGAAAGACGCCTGGATATGAGCCACGCCCTCGGCAACATTCTTCTTGACGCGCTTCTTGACCTTGCCTGCTGCGGGTGAGTTAGTCGCCATACCTGTCCTTTAAGATCACTTACGAATGCCCTTGCGCGGGCCCTTGCGCGTGCGCGCGTTGGTCTTGGTACGCTGTCCGCGCACCGGCAGCCCGCGCCTGTGGCGCATGCCGCGGTAACTGCCGATATCCATGAGGCGCTTGATGTTCATGGACACGGTCCGCCGTAAATCGCCCTCGACCACGAGCTTGCCGACCTCGGCACGGATCTTCTCCACCTCGGCGTCCGTCAGATCCTTGACCTTGGCGTTCAGCGCCACGCCCGCGGCATCACAGATCTGCCGGGAACGCTGCCGCCCTATGCCATAGATCGACGTAAGTCCGATCTCGACATGCTTGTGGTTCGGAATATTGATGCCTGCGATACGGGCCATCGTACTGTTCTCTCCTAAACGCGCCCTTCACAAGGGAAAAGCGCGCAAGCCTAGCCTAGAAACCCCGGAATATCAAGTCTAGCCTTGGCGCTGCTTATGGCGCGCGTCGCTACACACGATCCGGACAACCCCTTTACGCCGCACGATCTTGCAATTACGGCACAGCTTCTTCACCGATGCCCTGACTTTCATGGTTCCCTCTACTTAGGTAGCCCGCTCACTCCGCCCGTGAGGTTCGCCTTTTTCAACAAACTCTCGTATTGATGCGACATCAGATGCGCCTGCACCTGTGCCATGAAATCCATGCTCACCACCACGATGATGAGCAGCGACGTGCCTCCGAAATAAAACGGCACGTTCCACTTCAAGATCAAAAACTCCGGCAGCAAGGACACCAGGGTAATATAGATCCCCCCCGACAACGTCAGCCGTGACATGACGTCATCGATATAACGCCGCGTCTGCTCACCCGGCCGGATGCCGGGAATGAACGCCCCCGACTTCTTCAGGTTATCCGCGGTATCCTTCGGGTCCATGATCATCGCGGTGTAAAAGAACGAAAAAAACATCACCGCGACCGTAAATACGATCAGATATACCGGTTGGCCCGGGGCCAGCGCCGCCGCCACCGTATGCAGCCATCCCATGCCCTTGGCCTGCCCAAACCAGTTCGCCGCCATGGTCGGAAACAGGATCATGCTCGATGCGAAAATCGGCGGGATCACGCCCGCGGTATTCACCTTGAGCGGCAGATGCGTCGTCTGACCCCCGAAAATCTTGCGCCCTTGCTGACGCTTGGCGTACGTCACCGTCACCCGCCGCTGTCCACGCTCGACGAACACCACAAAGGCCGTCACCGCGAGCGCCACCACAAACAAGAGCAACACGAACAACGGCTGAAAGGAACCGTTGCTGGCAAGCTCCAGAGTGCTGCCGATAGCCTGCGGCAGACCCGCCACGATGCCGGCAAAGATGATCATCGAGATCCCGTTACCAATACCGCGCTCGGTGATCTGCTCCCCAAGCCACATCAGGAACATGGTACCGGCCACGAGCGTGATCATCGTAAAGAGCTCGAAGCCGATCCCGGGGGCCATCACCACCGGCACCCCACCCGCGGTCTGGTGTTCCAGGGCAATCGAGATCCCAAGCCCTTGAAACGCCGCCAACAGCACAGTCCCGTAGCGGGTGTACTGGGTCAGCTTGCGCCTCCCCGCCTCCCCACCATCCTTGCGCAGCTCATCGAGCTTCGGGATCACCGGCGTCAGGATCTGGATGACGATCGACGCCGAGATGTACGGCATGATACCGAGCGCGAATACCGACAATCGCTGCAGCGCGCCGCCCGAGAACATGTTGAACATCCCGATGATGGAACCGCTCGCGCGCTGGAAAAGCGCTGCGAGCGCCACGGCGTTGATCCCCGGCACCGGTATGTGCGTCCCGACACGAAACACCACCAAGGCGCCCAGCAAAAATAGCAAGCGCTGCTTTAGGTCGCTCAAGCGCCCGAGCATTCCGGGCGTCAGCGCCCCCTGGCGTTTCGCGTCCCTTGCGGCCATCAGTCCTCGACTCGGCCGCCTGCCGCTTCGATGGCGGCGCGCACGCCCTTGGTTACGGCGATCCCCTTCAGCACCAATGCCTTATCGATCGTGCCCGACAGGAATACGCGCGCCCGCAATGCCGTCGCCGCCACTACGTTCGCGGCCTTCAACCCCGCGAGATCCACTGTCCCGTCGAATC
>JAJZZU010000056.1 GCA_021797365.1 Pseudomonadota bacterium
GAGCCGCAGAGAGCCGACCCGACCCATGGCCGCATACAAGGCGTTCAAATAGTGGTTGACAAGACCGCCGAGCGCGAAATACACCGTCAGGACGACCCCCCACACGGCGACATCGCGGACGACGCGCGCCAGTTGCCCCGCCCCCGACACGGAATCCAGCTGCGCCTCGAGCAGGCGCGTGTACAAGGCCACCACGAAAAGCGAGGGCGTGACCGTACGCATGAGGACATTGGCCACCGGGGCGGCGGCACGATAAACGCCTCCGGGCGTCAGATAGCCGAGTAGATCCGCCACCAGCGAGGCGCTGCTCATGGGGTCTCTCCAAAGGCACGGTACAGTGACGCCGCTTCTTCAGGCAGGTGGCGCGCATTGTGTCGTTCCGCGGCGCGCCGGATCGCCTGTCGTTCCCGCGCCCGTGCCCGTTTGGCGGCCAGTGCAGCGAGCGCGGCCGTGGAGCGCGCCGTGACATCACCGCTGGTGCGCGCCCCAAGGTTCGTGGCCGACAAACGCAGGTCCTGTCTCACCCCGCGTCCGAGCCAGTGCAGCCGCGCAAGGCTGCCGAAACGGCGCGACTGCTGATGCATATAGGCCATGGCATCGCGCGCCTTGTGGGCGGCGGCGTCCGTGGTCCCGAGAAACGCCCTGAGACCGTGCGGCAGGCCGTGCGGCAGCCGGCGTTGGGCGTAGCGGGCGAGGTTGCCGTTGGCTATGCTCTTAGCGTCACGCTGCGCGCTACGCAAGGTCGACTCGACCGCCTGCAGCCTGTGGACCTCACTCAAGACCGTGCGGTAAATGGCGATGGTTTGATGAAAAAGGGTCAGGAGCTCCGCGTGCACCGGGGGATCAAAGGTGATATCCCCCACGCCCAAGAAGGCCCCGGCGGGCGCTGCGCCCAGAACCCATAGCAAAAGGACGGCGCGCGCCGTTTTCATGGCCCCTCCTCGTAAAACCGCGCCAGGCGCGCGAGCGGATCGGATACCTCCGCCCCGAGGCGCTCCTTGCGCGCCAGACCCTCCGGGGTGGTGTCGGCCAGGGCCAGTATCGCTGCGGGGAAGGTGAGTCGCAGCCCGTAGTACTGGGGGCCGATCGAACGGATCGCCGGTCGCCACGGAAGGTGCAAGGGAAAAGGGAGCCGTTTCCAGACCTCCAGGGCACGGCCTGGCATGCCGATGCGCTCGGCAATCTCCTCCCAGCCATCATTACGGTAGAGCAGCGACCTCAAGGGCATGGAGTTTACGATCTCCTTTTCCATGAGATCGATCTCAGCGAGCCCCTGGGTGACGATATCGACGGCCGCCGCCTCCTTACGCCCCATGCGCGCGATCTCCGAGACGAGACGCGACAACACCCCTGGGGCGTGGGCCACGAATCTGTGGATCTCGTCTAGTAACACGCGCGCCTGATTGCGACCGGAAAACGCCAGATTCAAAAAGCGCAGACAAAGAAACACGAGATAAAACGTGAGTAGCTTGGGGCTTGCCCGATCCACATCCTTCAGGTCTATTCCACTGATCCCGGGGTTGATTTGCACGTTGTCCTGCCCGGCAAATACCCGCCCTTCCGGTGTTTCCAGAAAACTATGGAGATTAGCGGCCATGACGCGCGATGCCTGCCTTTGCTCCGGGCTTGCGTCGTCCAGGGCGTCGAGGGATTTCAAGAGGTCGACGAGCCCCGGGTCTCCGGCCCGGGCGTTCTCGTACAGACGGGTCAGGGCCGCGGCCCCCGCGGCCGCTTCGTGGAAATCGAGCTGGGTACGGCCGTCTGTCAGGATAAAGGCCAGGATATTGAGCGTACCCGAGGCGAGCAGCGGATCTAGGCCGCCGGCAGCCTGCACGCGCGGCGGCAGGGGATTGACGGCCGCCGTCCCCGGATCGAGTTTCACATACACTCCCCCCAGCGCCTCGATGGCCCAGCGATAGGTCGATCCGATCTCGAGCACATACCAGTCGATGCCAAACGGATAGGTCTCGACGATGGTAGCCACCTTGTCGACGCCCTTGCCGGCACCGGTCATGGCCACCGTGAAACCATGGGCCACCGCCTGATGGCTGTAGTCGAAGGCCACGGGCTGCGAGGCCAGGCCCAGGCGCAGCGATTCGGGGTAGGAGGACCCGGTCCGAAAGACCTGCGCGGGGGCCATGGCCGCGATCAGCGCGCCATAGTCGGGGCGCCAGATCGGTGACCGGTAGCCCTGGCCGGGCTGGGATATGCGAAAAAACGGCAGCTGAACGAAGTCGTCGTCGCGCGCCCGGCCGCCCTTGCCCTGCAGACCCTCGACGAGCCGCGCCAGCGCCTGGGGTGGGACACCATCGAGATCGACGCACACCGTATAGGCGTTACGGTGCACGCGCCCATCCTGGTCGGCCACCTGTTGCCGGAACCCCTGCATATCCCTGAGGGCGGCGACCTGCCGCTCCCGCCCCTTACGGGCCAGGGCCCCCTGCGCCACGCGATCGGCCCGTTCAGAGGCACGGAGCACACGCTCGGTGGTCGCAGGCATGATGACCTGGGAGATGTGCAGGCTTATGGCGCCCGAGACGCTCGGTAGGATCCAGGCGGGATCGATATCCGGATAAAGATGGAGATAGAAGACGCGCCAGATGTGGCCATCGACGTCCAGAGACCGCTTGCCGGGTCGCGGTGGCACCACGATCAGTTGCTCGGCGAGCGATAGCCAGGGTTCGAGTCCCGACGGCGCCGGGCCCTTGTCGTAGCTTCGCTGTATGAGCCCGGCGTATTCCAGGACCGTGGCCACCCGGCCGCCCGGGAGCAACGCGCAAAGCTCCGCCGCCAGGACATCGAGTTCGGCGCCGCGTTGCGCCTGCCCATTCAGGGTGCGGCGCACGCCCGCCTCCATTTTGGGCAGGCAACCCACGATGAGCGCGACGGTGTTGACGAGCACATAGGGCGCCAGATGATCGGCGATCTCTGCGCGCATGGCCGCCGCAAATGGGCTCTTTCGGGGCGCCTCTTCATAGTGCGCGAGGTAACGGCTCACGGCTTGCGGATGACGCTCACGCCAGAGATGAAACTCAAGCCAGTACCCGTCCGGCAACCGGTCCAACACCCGACCTATCGTGGCCCATTCCCGCGCGCGACCGGCGCCGTCCTCGAATTCGGCGTCGAGGCCATTCCACAGAATCGCAAGCGATACGGCGCCATCTCCGTGCGCTACGACGTTTTCACTCAAGGCGTGCGACCACGTATAGATGTCGCAGTAACGGCGCGCACCTAATGCCATGCGCCCTCCCGCGCGACGATCCGCGCATCCCGCCTCGAAAGCCAGAAGGCGTACGCAAACACCGCATCGTCACCGATCAGGATCGCGCCTACGCCAAGAGGAAAGGCCACGATCGCGGCGGCAATGGCCATGGCCGCGACTGGCTGCGGCAGGACCACCGACGCGAGTGCGCCGGTTACAGTCGTAAGCCCCGCCCCCGCCGCACCCAGGGGAAGGCCCAGTATGCGCGTGGGGGCCAGACGCTTGTTATAGGCCGTCATCATGACCCGATCACCAAGGCCGCGATACCGTAGGCGCTGGCCGCGAGCACCAGACCCAATACACTGCCCACGACATAGCTGCGCCCGCGATCACCCTGGCCTATCGCGAAATATCCGGCACCTATCAAGATACCGATGATGGCAAGAATGCTCACCACCAGCGCTATGACATCGGTTATGGCGTGTGCGCGTTCCTCGATGGTGATGCGAAGATCCGATCCCTGCGCGTATCCCGGCAGGCGCATGATGGCAAGCGCGGGGGATGTGAAAAAACAGAATATCAAGAGAGTCCAGCGTTTCATGTAAATACCTCCACAGAGGCCCGGCACATTACGCACATCGACGTCTCTGGGGTATTGGGTAAACCGAGGGGCCCATGCGCGGTAGTAATCATCGCCTCGAAAAGGCAGGGTTCATGAGAAATGCGCTCGATCGACACCGAGCAGGTCGTGCGCAAAATGGTCTGCGATAGGGACGCCCGGTAGCGGTTTCTGGGGGCCGCCGCTGAACTGCCTGGCGAGCGCCGTGAATGGTTTAGTGAGAGACGTGTAATGTCTCGTCGTAGGTGTCGAGCCAGAGGGGTTCTGGTGGAGGCGGATCCCGCGAGAGGTTACTGCACTCGCAGCCCGGGCGCCGCAGGACACTAGGCGCCTCGCATAGGATATCGGCGGGGCCGTCCTTATAGACGTGGCGGTTCTCTATTACGGGCCTATTGGATCTCTCATGACGTACGGCATAGGGTCAGGCGCATAACCGCCGGATCCTGTCGGCGGTTTGTCGCAACATGACCGCGATGCCTTGATGGCGGATGGGACCACCGAACGCACCGCCCGAACCTGGGTGTACCGGGAGCCACAGCGGGAGATCTTAAACGCAAGCGGGTCAACGTCGTACGGAAGCGGCACAGCCGACAGCAGGCGATTGCGGCGAACTTTCGGATGCATGTTGTCGGCTGTGTTGAAGATGGCTTGGAGAGGGACTTATAGTAAACGGAGCGTTTACCGAAAGAGCCGATCCCATCTATTATGAACGCGGCCGACAACGTGCGGCTGTTCGAGTGCCCGGAAGAGAGGCGGTCATGAACCGAAAAGGATATGTGGCCTTGGCGCGCGAAGGAGATGGGGTATGACAGGTGGGCCGTTCCACGTGCATAGACTTCGCCTTCGACGCGTTGGCGCCGGCGCACTATGCCCGCCAACCGAAGCGCCACGAGGCCTTCACTCGGGAACTGAGGAGTTGAGGGTTCGGTAACGGGGTAACAGAGCCCCAAATACTCATCGTCTACACCCGAAATATCGCCCTATGTGTTTTCATAGAAATGTTTGGTCACCGCACAGGGTTATGTTGCAGAAAGCTGTGCGGCATCATACGAAAATACGAGCGGCACCATAAACCAACACAAAAAGGCGTAAGGGGAGAGCCACGCAAGACATGCGCAGGCGCCGCCATCCGCCGACGGACCGTTGGCTCAGAGTGGCCGCTCTCTGGAGGGTGCAACCAGCGCAAAGACGTAGGCGGGGACCGGCTGGCCGCGAACACGGAGTCGATTGGGCGCCACGCACTCCAAGCGGGCACCGATCTTGCGCGCTACCCCCGCGCTGGCGTCGTTGCCGAGCGCGACCACGACCTCGATCCTCTGAAGCCCGAGCACGGCAAAGGCGTATTCGACGAGTGCCAGGGCGCATTCGCACGCCACTCCCTGACGGCGGTGCGTTGGCCGTACCCAGTACCCGAGGTTCGCGATGCGATTGTGGGAATCGATACGATTCAGACCGGCGCCACCGATAAACGCCTCCTCGGCCAGTGAGAATATGCCGTACTCGTAGCTCGTCCCCGTCTTATGACCGACGGCCACAGACCGGAACCAGCTACGCGCATCCTGTTCGCTATAGGCCTCTTCGGCCCAGGAAATCCAATGGTCCGCGGCGACCGCGGCCTCGCGGACCGCATACATGAATGCCGTCGCGTCCCGCCTTTCATAGGGACGCAGCACAAATCTCGGTGTGCGGATGATCGACATGCCCGAAATATCCCCTGGACCATTGATGCCTTGCATGCTGCCATGGGTCGGGGCCGATGGGAATCTACGAGACACAAGCGACGGGCCTCTTGCCCATCTCGCGCTGCGGCGGCTGTGATCACGGGCGCCTGGAGTTTTGGGGAAGGGTATATGGGGCCTGGCAACGCGGCAACGGCCAACGAGACCGCATGATCTGGCCTCCCGCAACTCTCCGGGAACAGCAGTCGCGCCCTGGGCCACGATCAGGCACTGCGGATGGGGATGACGGGACGGCCTTTGGATGGAATAGACGGGGGCGGCGCGCCCGGTGGGACCCACGCCTGACCATAGACGACTTCGTAGGTCACAGGCAACCGTCCGTCCTGGCGGAAGCCTTCATAGGCCTGTTCGAAGCGCCGATAGCGCCCCTTGCCCGTGAGCCCGGGGAAACGGGCTGCTGCGGCATTATGCGCCCCGATACGCTTTAAATCGCGCAAGGCAGCACCTACCGACTCGTATGTGAGGGTATAGTGCTCGACATCGAGCACGGGATCCGAGAATCCGGCGTGGATCAGGGCAT
The DNA here is from genome assembly GCA_021797365.1 of Pseudomonadota bacterium. The sequence continues at coordinate 6,081 of JAJZZU010000056.1, forward strand.
CCCCCAGGTCATGCATATCCACGAAGCTATGCACATGCGGCCGATCATCGACATGCGCCCAGGCATCACGCAGCTCCCGCAAGGTATCGGGGCCAAAGGTGGCAAAGGTCAACAGGCCGTCCGCGCGCAAGACGCGGCGAAACTCGGCAAAGGCGCGCGGGGCATCCATCCACTGCAGGGCCAGACTCGAATAGATGCAATCGATGCTCTCGGCGCGCAGAGGCAGGTCGTGGGCGTCCGCAACCCACACCGGGCTTGGACGCCACAGCACCCGACGATGGCGCGCGGCGCAAGCCATCGCCCATGCGATATCGCAGGCCAGCACTCGCGCCTTACGAAACCGGCGGCGCAGTCGGGGAAGGGCGTAGCCGGTGCCGGTGCCCACGTCGAGTAAAGTGGCGGGCTCGATACGCAACCATTGAAAGCGACTCAAGAGCTCATCTGCCACAGTGCGCTGCAAGACTGCACTCTCGTCGTAATGGCGCGCCGCGCGATCGAAGCTGTGGCGGATGGCCCCGGGGCTTAGGTCATTCATCGAGGAAATCCCGGATCAGGGCGGCGCTCTGCGGCAGCGCGTTGAGAAATGGCGCATGTCCGCGCCCTATCGCGCATAAACGCGCGTCGGGCATGAGCGCGGCGGTCGCGCGCGCGGCCTCGATCGAGACGATGGTGTCGTCGATGCCGTGCAACAGGAGCGTCGGCGCGCGCACCGCGCGCAAGAGCGGGCGGCAGTCGCTTTCTTGAAGCACCGCAAGCCCCTCCGCCAAGGCCTGCGGTTGCGGCACGCCACCGCCTTCGAGATCCGCCATGAGTGCGCGCACCTCGGACCGCGCGCCGGCACCGGCCTGCAGGGTCAGGAATCGTCGTAAGGCGGCCTCATGATCGACGGCCAACTGCTTGGCGAAGGCCTGAAAGACCGCGGGTTCGGTGCCATGAGGCCAATCGTCGGCGCGCACGAAACGGGGCGTGGCACCGATCAGAATAAGCCGGCTTACGCTTTCGGGATGGCGCGCGGCGAGCGTCAGGGCGATAAGCCCGCCGAGTGACCAACCGAGCCAGGCATGGGCCCCCGGATAACGCGCGGCAAGCCCGGCTGCAAGCGTGTCCGGGTCGAGCGCGCCCGGCTCGTAGGGCGCCTGTCCGTGGCCCGGCAGATCCAGTGATGCACAGGGTAGCGCCAGGGCCTGCTCAAGCCCGGCAAAGACCCTTCGATTCAGTCCCCAACCATGCACGAGCAATAGCATCAAGCACTACCCGGTGGCAGGGCCGCGAGCGCGCCAAGGAGGTGCTCGACATCATCACGGGTATGGGCGGCGCTTAGCGTAATGCGCAGTCGTGCACTGCCGGCGGGCACGGTCGGCGGACGCACAGCGGGCACATGAAGGCCGTGCTCGCGCAACCGCGCGCTGGCGTCGAGGGCGCGGCCGGCGTCGCCCAGAATGACTGGCTGGATCGGGGTGGATGACGGCAAAACCTGCAGGCCGAGTTGCGCGGCACCCGCGCGAAATTCACGGATGCGCTCGCCAAGTTCGGTGCGCCGATACTCCTCGGCCACCGCGATCGCGAGGCTGACCTTGGCACAAACCGCTAAGGCCGGTGGCAGGGCGGTCGTATAGATATAGGGGCGGGCGGTCTGTACCAGGGCCTCGATGACATCCGTACTGGCCGCCACGAACGCGCCGAACACACCGAAGGCCTTGCCGAGGGTGCCCATGTGGACGAGCGCGGGATCGTGACCAAGGCCGTGAGCGGCCGGCGTGCCACGCCCTTGCGGGCCTACGACACCGAAGGCATGGGCCTCATCCAACAAGAGTCCGGCGCGGTGGGCCTGGGCGAGCGCGAGCAACCCCGGAACATCCGCGGTATCGCCGTCCATGCTAAAGACCCCGTCGCTGGCCACGACCCCACCGGGTGCAGCCGCGGCCAGCGCGCGCTTGAGGCCTGCGACATCACGGTAGCGGTGCCGGTCGGCCTGCGCAAGGCGCGCCGCATCGATGAGCGAGGCGTGATTGCGCCGGTCCTCGAAGAGCCGGCCGCGGCGCGGGCATAATGTGGCGACGAGCGCGAGGTTTGCCATATAGCCCGTGGAAAAGAGCAGTGCCCGGGGGGTACCCACGAACGCCGCCAGGGCCTCCTCGAGCTCGTGATGTGCCTCGCTGTGACCACCGAGAAGATGCGAGGCGCCGGCCCCCACCCCGTAGCGGCGGGCCCCCTGGCACCAGGCCTCCACGAGTCGCGGGTCGTTGGCGAGCCCCAGGTAATCATTGCTTGCGAACGACAGCAGGGTCCGCCCATCCACCTGGACCGAGGGGCCCTGCGGCGATTGCCGGCGCTCACGCCGCCGCCACAGATCCTGATCGCGCAGACGCGCGAATGTCCGTTCCAGAGTGCTCGCGAAAGGATCGCCCGTCATCGGTCCCGGTCTCGGTTGGGGAGGCGCAAGCATACGTGGGGGCAGGCGCCCGATAAAGACAGGGGCGACTTTGGGCGGTTGGGAAGGCCCGCCACCTTCGCTATCGTGCCCTCTCTTGCGACCTCTGAGGAGCCACCATGATACGACGATTCGCTCTCGGTGGTCTGCTGATCGCCGCGCTGTGCGTGCCGGCGTGGGCGGGCGTAGGCCTAAGCGCCGGCGCCGGAACCCTGGGGCTTGGGCTCACCCTCTCGGCCCCCATCGTTCCGGGATGGGTGGATGCACGCCTATTGGTGAACGGCGGGCGCATCACGCGCTACGAAACGACCGACGGACTCCGCTATAAGGGTCGGGCGCACTTTCGTAATGCCGCGCTGCTCGCCGACCTCTACCCTTTCGGCGGCATTTTCCGTGTCACGGGGGGTGTCTATTACGATGATAACCGGGTCGATCTGACGGGCGCGCCCGTAAATGGCGTCTACACCGTCAACGGCTACACCGTGCCGGCGGCAGCGGTCGGGCCGGTCACGGGCAGGATCACCTATGCGCGTTTCGCGCCCTACCTGGGATTGGGCGTCAGCAATGATGCGCGGCCCGGGTCCGGGTTCATCTACGGCGTCGATCTCGGCGTGATGTGGGACCGCCCGACGACGACCTTGAATGCCCCGGGCGCCGCCTATGACCCGGCCCTGGCGGCCGAGATCACCTCGGTGCGCGCCCAGATCGAACAACAGGCGAACCGCCTGAAGGCCTACCCGGTGATCTCCGTGAGCCTCGGCTACCGGTTCTGATGCCGCCCCTTGAAGGTGCGCAGCTGCGTCTGCACAAACCGCGCAAGGACCGGGGGCAGGGGGCAGGCGGCGGCGTGCCGCCAGGCCCGGTAGGCGCGCGTGGTCTGACCCGCGCGGCGGTCAACGAGGCCGAGGCCCACCCACAACGCCCCGTCACGAGGAAAACGGCGCAGTGCACTGCGGTAGGTCGCGCGCGCCGCGACCTGATCCCCGGCGCGCCATTGCGATACCGCCAATAGCGCCCAATAGGACTCGCTGTCGACCCCTACCGCACGCACACCGGCGAGTCGCCGCGCGGCAAAGGCCGGCTGGCCGCGGCGCAGATCGACCTGCGCTAGCAGCAGGGCGGCGGGCAATGCCTGCGGATGCCGCTTCAAGGTTGCGCGCAATACCTTACGGGCGCTACGCAGCCGCGCCCCCTGGAGGTCGAGGGTAGCGAGCAAAAGCGCCGGGCGCAGGGCCCCGGGATTTAGGCGCAGGGCGAGCTTACAGGCCGCGCGCGCCCGTCCGGCCTGTCCGTCCTGCAAGGCCAGCACTGCGCTACGGTACGCTGCGCGCGCCCTTTCGGTAGCCGTCAAGGGTGTGCGGCGCCGGGATATCGCCGCCGCCTGCGCTCGAAACACGAAGTGCGGCCGGGGGGGCGGCGCATGCGCGACCACTACCGGTGCCGGCACCGGTGCGACCGCACCCTTGGCAGACGGGGCCCGGGGGTGAGACACGGGGCGTCGCGCCAGCGGCTGAGGCCGCGCGGCGACCAGCGGCGCGCGGGCGCGGGGCGCCGCCACGGTATGGCCAGCCGGCGTGGAACGGGCCACCAGGGCATGGGCGGCGGCGCCTGCACGGCCCGGGCTGACATACCACCACATGGCGGCCACGATCGCCGCCGCCACCAGCACCCATCCGGTTATCCGCAAAGGCCATCCAGACCGCTGATCGGTGGTGTCCGAGGCCGGCCGCAGGTCGTCTAGGACCGGCCGCTCTGGCGGGGCCTGGGCGTTGCGTTCACGGGCCTCGAGGTCACGCAGTACCTTATTGATGAGGCTCATCGGCGTCCCCGGAATGCAAGCCGGAAAAATCCCCCATGCACACGCGCGGCCTCGGTGTCGGCGCATGCCAGCCGCATGTGCCGAGCGCGCACCACGCTCGAGCCTTCGCCATAGGCGACCATGAGCGATTTGTGGGCGAGGATATTGGCAAGTCGCGGGATGCCCCCGGAGGCCCGGTAAAGTACACGCAGGGCACGCCTCCCAAACAACGCCGGCCCTTCATAACCCGCCACATGCAGCCTGTGCCGCAAATAATCGTCGGTGTCGCTCAGCGACAGGGGGGCAAGCCGGCACGAAAAGGCGATGCGCTGGCGCAACTGGCGGACCGAGCGGTCCTCGAGACGCGCATCGAGCTCCGGCTGGCCAAACAAGACGAACTGTATGAGTTTACGCTTCTCGGTCTCGAGGTTGCTGATAAGCCGCAAAGACTCCAGGGTCGCAACGGGCATGGCCTGGACCTCATCCAGACACAACACCACGCGCCGGCCCTGCGCGGCGCTTGCGATCAGATGTTCGGTGAGACTATGCGTGAGGGCATGGGGGCCGTGACCGGGGACCGAAGGGAGCGCGAGCTCCGTGGCGATCGCCTCCATCAGGGCCAACGGGTCGAGCGTAGGATTGGGGATATAGGCGGTCGTGAATCGGGCATCGGCGGCAAGC
>JAJZZU010000001.1 GCA_021797365.1 Pseudomonadota bacterium
CCGGGAGATGACGCGCGACGAGGGGCGTCAGTTCCTGCGATCCCTCTACCAGGGGCAGGCCGGCAGCACTGGCGTGTCTTACCAGGAGTTGGAGTTTCAGGACGGTCAGGTGACCGATCGGAGCGTCCTTCCAGACAGCATCGCGGCCCTTCGTGTCCAGCGCGGCCCTATGATGGGTGGCGAATTCATGGTCTTGCGTCTGCTCTCGGCCCCAACGCGCAACGAGACCCGGCGCCGTAACCGGATCGTCAACGGGACATCTGTGGGCAGCACCGGCATGGCCCGGTTCATGGATTTTGGCTATGTCCACGAGCAGGCGGCTGCCCTGGTGGCGGTGGCCCGCCAGCCGTTCGGATTGACCATCTTCTCGGGGCCCACCGGATCGGCCAAGTCGACGGCGCTGAAGACTGCGCTCGAGTACCAGCACGACATCTATCCCCACAAGACGGTCTACACCATTGAGGATCCGGCCGAGTACCCGATTGATGGGGCGGTCCAACTGTCGTTGGCGGGAGCCAATTCCGACGAGGCGCGCAAGACCATGTTCCAGAAGGCGTTGCGCGTAGCGATGCGGTCCGATCCGGATATCCTGATGGTCGGGGAAATCCGTGACGATGTCACGGCTTCGCTGGCCTTCGATGCGGTGCTGACTGGGCATCAGATGTGGTCTACGGTCCATGCCCAGGATGTGTTTTTGGTCGTGACCCGCCTGATCCGCCTTGGGCTCGATCCGCGAGAGTTCGTTAACCCCGCGATCTTGCGGCTCATGGTCGGTCAACGCCTAATCCCGACTTTGTGCTCGCATTGCGCCCTGCCGTTTGACCGATTCTCCAAGCACATGGATCAAGACTTAGTGGCGATCATCCGGAATTGGAGCGTTTCGATCAAAGGCATTCGCATGGCGCACCCCCAAGGGTGCCCGGCCTGTCAGGGCTCCGGGATCAGTGGACGGGCCGTGGTCGCCGAGGTCGTGACCATCACCCCGGACCTGGCCGGGCGATTGCGCGAGGACGTGGGGGCGGCCGCCGCCCATTGGCGAAGCACGGATGGCAATCTGTCCTTTGCTGATCATGCGCTGCTGCACCTGTTTGCTGGCCGATGCGACCCGTCGCACCTGTTGGCGAATACGGGGGATCTGCCGGAGACGTTGTCCGGGACATTGCGGCGCATGTTGGCGCAAAGGAATCTCGATGCCGCGTAAATATTGTATACTGACAGGACACTATATCCTGTGTCCCGAGAGGACTTGATGGACGTTTCTGCCTGGATCGCCGATTGGAAGAGTCGTTCCGCGAACCCCTTCGAGGGGATTCAGGCGCGTTTGGCCCCCCTCATGACGCGCGGCCCCTGGGGACGCTCGCTGCGCGAGCATATGTACGAGCGGATCATCGTGCAGTCGTCAGCCGGCGTTCCGTTGCGCGAGATTTTTGTGGAGCTGGCCAAGCGATTGCGCAAGAACGCCCGTGGGCGGGCCACCACGGAGATCCTGATGATGGAGTCGGTGGCCCGATCGATGCGTGACGGGCGTACCCTGGCGGCCTCGCTCGAGCGGTGGGTGCCCCTGAACGAGTCGTCCATGATCGGTGTGGCCGAGGAGACGGGCGAGATCAACCGGATGTTGCATCTGATCCTCGACACCGGGCGCGTCGTCTCGCGCATGGTGACCATTCTGGCCGGCGGAATGCTGAAACCTATAGGTCTGCTGCTCGCCGGGCTCGCGTTCATCGTATACCTGTCCCACAGCGTTCTCCCGGCCATCATACCTTTGACCAAAGGGCATCCGATAACGGGGGCCGCGGGGGCGTTGCTCGCGGCCATACCCACCCTGACCAGCATCCCGGCGTTGACGGGGTTTCTGGCCGTTCTTGTGGCGGCCATCGTCTTTATCGCCTGGTCGATGCCAAACCTGACCGGCCCCATTCGGCGCGCGCTCGATGGCGTGCCGCCCTGGTCCATGTATCGCCGGATGCAAGGAGCGATCTGGCTTGCGGGATTCTCCGCTTTGTCGCAGGTGGGACTGCCGGAGCGCAACGCCCTGCTGAAGATGATGGAGCGCGCCACGCCCTATCTGCGCGAACGGCTGCGTATTGCCGCAAGCGGCCTGCGCGCGGGCCGTTCTGTGGGCGACGCCCTCATCGAGGCCCGGATGCCGTTTCCTGACGCGGACACCGTGGCCGATATGTCGATCATGGCGGGCTACCCCCATTACCCGGAGAACCTGGCGCGCTTGGCCGGCCAGACGCTCGTGTCCACAGAGAAGGCGATCACGGTGTCGAGCAAAGCCTTATCGTGGGCGGTGGGAGCGGTGGTCACCGTGTTGATCATGATGCTGATCATTGCCGTCTTCGGGATCATCTCGTCGGTTTCGACGACCATGGCCGGCTGATTGTGAACGCCGCCCAAAAGAGTCCGGGGCGGCGGTGGGGTGGGAGGACTCAAATCGTAAGTCCAGTGCTAAACGGAGAACGACATGCTTAACGGTCTATTGATGGTCATCATTTTTGTGATTGTGACCGCCTTTGGTATTCACGAGTACGACCTGACCACCGCCGCGAACAAGACTTCGAACGCGATCAGTGAAGTGGCCATGGTGATCTCGGGCACGGAGCGGATGGCGAATGGTAACCCCAACTACACGGGGCTCGACACCGCGGTCGCTATCCAGAACGGGGTCTTCCCGTCCAACATGGCGTCGCCGGGCGTGGCCGCCGCGGTCAATGGGTGGGGCGGGGCGGTGCATGACGACGCCGCGGCCACCGGGTTTACGGTGACCTTCGATGGCGTACCGCAAACGGCCTGCCCGTCCCTGGCGAGCGGTTACGCCGGGTCGGATCTGTTGTCGGTCTCGATCAACGGGTCGGTGTTGACGCCGCCGGTTACTTCGATGGAGGCCACCGCGGATTGCACCCAGACCGGGTCTGGTCCAAGTGGCGGAAACACCGTCGCGTTCAACGTCGAGTAAGGGAAAAGGGGGCGCGTCGTGCCGATCATCCTGCTGGTCGCCGTAGGCTTTTTCGCCCTGTTTTGGGCGGGCGCGGGGCAGATCGCGGGTGGTTTACGGTCGGCAGGTGTCCTGCCGCAGGCCCAGGAGCGCGATCGCGTTCAGGCCCGGCAGTTCGCTATGTTCGCTCGTGCGGCGCTGAACGAGTACACCGACGGGGGCGGGACGCCCCCATCGCCCTGCTATAACGCGCAGACCCTGGATTTCGCACCCGGGTTCACAGAGCCCGCGGGCTGGGGATGTTTCACCAGCCAGTACAACAACCAGACCCTGTTCTGGGTGTATGGGACCTTGAAGGCGCCGACCTTGAGCTACCTCTTGTCCGAGGTCCACGGCCAGACCTTCGGCGTCAACAGCAACGGGACATTGTCCTTGCCGGGGGGCGGCAATTCGCCAGTCCCTGTGCCGGGCCAAATCCCGAATGGAGACGTAGTCTCCTTGACTGCCACGGAGAACGCCCCGTTCGACTGGCAGTCGCTGAATGGCGAGTCGGCTAGTGGGTCGTTTGTGTTTTCGGGGTCGCCGTATTCCGTTGCTGTTTCATATAACGGCCAGACGGGCTGCACGTTTTGCTGTACGGTCTATTCAGGCCAATCGACGGCCTACTGGTCGGCCAGCGTGACCAATGGGGTGCCGGCTGTCAACGAGTCCATCGTAAACACCTGGACCGAGTGTTACTTCTTTGGTTGCACTCCCTATTCATCCACGACGTCGGCGTCGGGCGACTTCAGTGCAGGCACCATCAGTTCCGGGCCGCCTCCTTACGGCCCCGACTCGGTCTCCCTGGACTCATATGCCTTGCCGTCCGGGCTGGTGGGATTTGGCACCAACAGCAACACCGGTCCGCAAACCAGCACGGCCCCCTGGAGCTAGATTATGCCCGCGATCCTTGGTGTTTTATTGGCACTGGCCTTATTGCTGGAGATGCTTCCGATCGCCACCCAGGAGGCCGTCCAGGGGGCCGCCACCGTGCGCGCGCACGAGGTGGCAAGCCAAGCCCACGCCATTGCCCTGGCCGTGGAAAACTACACGCAGAGCAATTACGCGGCCATCCTGGCGAACACGAAGAGTGGCCCGCAGACCATCCCGCTTTCGGCGCTGGTCACCACCGGCTACCTGCCGGCCGGGACCTCGGCGGTCGATGCCTACGACCAGACCTGGCAAATCTCGTTCTATCAGCCGGCCGCCAATGACATCGATGCACTGATCAATGTCACCGGCGGGCGTCCTGTACATCCCGACATGCTCCCGGAGTTGGCGGCCGAGATCGGCCAACGGGGCGGCTTCCAGCCCAACAGTGGCAATGGCCTCTACAATGCCGACGTCGGCGACGCGGTCGGCGCCTTCGGTGGATGGAAGGTCCCGGTCGCGAGCTTTGGTCTCGCGCCTCAGCCCGGGACCCCGGCCGCACTGGTCTACTTCAACTCCGGCACGGTCTCTAGCACCTACCTGTATCGCGTGGCGGTGCCTGGCAACCCCCAGGTCAACACCATGCAGACCAACCTGAACACCGGAGGCAACGCCGTCACAAACACCGGCACCGTACAATTCACCACCAACCCGGCGAGCGGTGTGATCTATCAGGGTGAGGGCTGCGGGCAGAACGGCGCGATCGGCACCAACAGCGACGGCAGTGGGCAGCTGATGGTGTGTCAGGGGGGGAGTTGGCAGCCTGAAAAAGCCGCTCCAGTTACGATGCGGGTATTTAGTTCTGGAAGCTCGTCACCATTCAATGGATATGTGGGATGGTTTAACTGGTGTGGAATTGGCAACTTCTATATTGGTGGCAGCAATTATGATGGCGGAGCAACCTATCCGGTCGCTGGGCCAAATGCCCAAGGGCAATATTTATGGTATGCCTCCAGCAAATACGGGATAGGGGTAAATTGCTATAATATGACCGGCATCACTAACTTGCCATTTGGTGGGTGGCCGTAACAAGCATAATACAAGACTGTCCATCCTGGTAACTACTCTGTCGGTCTCTGCCCATGGAGGCGGCGTAAACCCATCCCTTATCGGGATGGTGGCTGCCTAGGAAGTGGGAAGCTCCGGCCTTCAGGCCGGGGAGCAGTCACGTTCCATCCTATCTGAGTAGTGCTGGTAGCACTCACCATTGTTGTATGGTGGGTCAAGGTAAGTACACTTCACTGTCGATGGCTGGGTCGAGGCCAAATACGACAGCACATCCAAATTGTCGCCATGAATTACTGCGTTGCCGGAACCTTTAGCGCCCTCAGACCATTTTTCCACTCGCATACATGGAGAAAACGAGCCATCGCACTCGGTACAACCGGTACTTTCATGGCGCATTTGGCTGTCGGTCAAGTACACTTGTTACCCCGCGCTCTTTATGGATTACTCGACAACCACGCTGGTCAGGAACCGGTTGGCGCTTCGCAGCAACCAATACGGATTTATCTCGCCTGGCGCCAACCCCATCTCGGTCCACTCTTCCCCGATAGCCACCACATCATCAGGAAGGACCCGCGGAAATGTGATGGCCCAGTTCTTGTACACAGAGTCTCCGCTACGCCAGTGGTCTTTGAGCCATGGCGCCGTAAGCCGTATGGTGCGGGCGTAATACGGGCAATAGACGACAGCGGCGCCAGACGCATCCGATCGCAAGGCCACGACATAGTGACCTATACCAGAGATAGGGTTCAGGATGTTCAGTATCGCCAGTTTTTTGCCATCCCAAACGTCTTCACCACAGGCGTCGGCCCCAAAGCTCTGGGCCGTGGCCCACAGCACATCATTGTCGATCCCCAGAACGGGTCGTGCGTTCATCTGGATCGCGAGATCCTTTTCCCCTGCCGCTCGGGGGTGGGGGGGGAATGGTCTTGTGATCCCGCCTCGAGGAGTGCGCAGATAGCCGCCAAGCAGGCGGCCCCACAGGTATACACAGTCGTCTGGCGCGGCAAATGCAGAGTGGGCATGATCTGGTGTCCTCCACGGAGTCCTTAATGTGAGTTCCTTGCACAGTCCGGCGTAGCCAAGCTTTTTCTCGCCACGCTCGTAGCGTTCCTTCTGCAACGCCAACGCGTGGTTGTATACGAACCGGCATGACCCGGCGAAGCGGCGCATCTGGCGCTGCTGGTCGCCGTTGGGTTTTAGCTCATACTTGAAGGCCTGGAGACGAACCATAACCCTTATTATAGGCTAAAATCACGCTATCCATCCCCGCCCTGAACGACGGGGCTTTTCGCGTGATTCTGGTAATGAGGGCCAAAATACAAGGCCAGATACTTGTCCAGCATCTCGATCTGGGTCAGCGACAGGCGATCAATTTCATCAAGAGGAAGATGGTTCCCAAGATCAATTAAAGAACGCAATAGATCCGGACTCGGCATACCGGATGGGTTTTTCGACGCTCTTGCCCACGCGGACCGCCATGCGAGGATAGCCGCTTCTTTTTTGGTGGGGCTGACTAGCCGAAGGCGGGGACGGTGGCCAGATGGGTCGCGAGGACGTGTTGTCATGTATTTTTGCTCCAAGGTTGAGGTAGACCTTGTCAAAATACACAAAGGAAGATGTTTAGTGGTGGCGAATCGGGCCACTTAGAGGGGGCCATTCGCGCGAGCGTTGTCAGTTTTTTGTGGTATGGCGTCACGCTCACCCGGGCCGGACCCAGGTAGCCCAACTTGATGAGCGTGAGGCGCGTATATATATCTAGGGGGACAAGGATGGTGTCGCTGGACGCTTCGGGACGGGTTTAGGTTCAGAAACCGGCTTGTCCTGAAGTGCCTCCAGAAGAGACTCAATCTCCATGATCTCTGACAAGCGCGACGACCTGACGCCGTTCTCAGATACGCAGCCCGGAAGAGACGACAGTGCCAGATCGGGTGTGTGATCGCAGCGTGTTGTCCCAATACTAAAATGCCGGTCAGGATTGGTCCATCCGGATCCCTGGACAGCCCGCATCGCATGGGGCGCGAACGTCCATATCGCTCCCGTTCGTGCCTCAGGGTCGGCGTACTGGAAAAGCACCGGAAAAGGCGGCATGGGCAACCCCACATCAACTGTAGCCAAGTCTTGCGGCAGAAGTTCGCGATAGGTGGCGCCAGGAAACTTCTGGCCATATTCCTCGTTTTCCGTTATGGAAGGAAGCGGTTTGCCGGGGTCGCTTTGCGCGATATCTTGTAGTGCTTGCGTATAGGTGTTTTTGACCCACTGCTCGACACGCAGCGCCGCGCTTTGGTACAGGGCAGCGTAAATCAAGAGATGGAAGCCCATCTCCCGATAGGGTCGCCTCTTCCAATCCACATACCCTACCTTGAGGAGCGCAGAAAGGCTTTCCCGTGTGTACCCGCGCGCGGCGGTCAGGACATTCAGGTCGTTCTTTCCATCACCACCCTGAGAGACCACATCCTGGGCCAGAAGCAGGCCCGCCAACTGGGTGAGACGGACGCTCGTGACGCGCGCATCGTGATAAAAATTCGCCACGGTGTGGGAAGGCGGCTCCTCTTGATTCTCCGCGCAGCGTCGCTCTTTGTAGGCGAGATTATCGAGATTTTCGGATTCCGATGCCTGAAAAAGACAGTCCGGCGTTTGCAGCTGGAGGCGCTCCCGCAGGTGTTGCAGGATCACGGCGGTATTCTCGAAGCCGGTTTGTGGCAAGTCCTGGGTCTGCTGGTGTTCAGTTCGGGATCCGCTCTGCTGCGATTGGGTGTGGGTGACGCGCTTTTCTTTCGTGAAGAGGCGCTTGAAGTGGCCTGTGATTGACCCTACCTGACCATTCGCCTTGGCGCTTACTTCGATACCCGTCTCTGTGCTGGTTATCGTCGCGTCGCTCTCGTCCACTTGAAATCCTCGGCCATCCGTGTGGGTGGATGTTCGTGAGATTTTTCCCGATGGTTTGTAGCGGGAGGGATGGCGAAGCGAATGACCGGATTCTTCCTGCTCTTTGGGTGTGGGGGCGATAACCCCTATCCCCGCCAGGAGGTCGCGTATGGCTTCCACGTCTTTCTGGAACGCCTCATAGACGGCGCCCTGGTCGCGATCCTGGTCCGCCAAGGCTGTGAACACCATGACCCGTCGCGCCTGATCCGCAGCGGCATAGCGAGTACGGTACGCGGCGGTTTGTACCCAGGGATGCACCAGATTGGCCGGAAGCAAGCGATTCAGTAAAGCGTCGGCCTGGCGGGAATCCAGCCCGTGATCGAGTAGGGATTTTTGGGTGAGAGCGAAGATATGCCCGATACCGTGCCGGGCAGAAAAGGGGCCCGGCAGTCCTTCGCTGACGCGATCGAGGTGATCCAAGTATTCTGCGTTGATCATAAGGGGGTTCCTTGTTTGCTTTGGTGGCGAGCGGTATACTGCCATCAGTATATAGCACACCCACAGGACAAGGAATCCGCCTTGAAGACCGACTGGTCAACCCTCTGGCTTTTCCCCACCATGTCCGACTGTCGATATCGTCCGCGCGCCGCGTCCGACCTGCGTCTGCTGCCCGTTCCCGAAGAAGACTATCCAGCCCTGATCGACCTTTACAAGCGGTTGCATGACCTGCCGGATCAGGCCCGTATCCCGGCGGGCGGACATACCTGGTGCCGCTCGCAGCGCACCATGACCGTGGACGGCCCATGCTACGTTTTGGCACTGTTGCCGCAAGCGCGGACCTTGTCCGAGTTGGGCGTTCCCGCCGTGACCCAGAAGGCGCTCCTTGCGGAAGACTTGCGGGGGCTGGTGTTGATCGCCGGTAAGCAGGGGGCCGGCAAGACTACTCTGGCCGGTGCCGTCGTTCAGGAGCGGGTGCGCCTCTATGGGGGCTCGGCGCGCGTGATCGAGGATCCGCCCGAGATGGAGATCCACGAGGTCATGGAGCATGGCCTAATCCAGCAGATCGACGCGGCCAGCGCCCCGGCCGATATTCCGTCGCGCGAGCGTTTGGCGTGGTTTGCGCGCTCAAGCGTCCGGTCGCGGGCTGACCTGCTGTTTCTGGGGGAAGTACGCGACGCCTCCGAGGCCTCCGCGGTTGTCTTGCAGTCCGGCATCGGCGGTCCGGTGATCACGACCATCCACGCCGACAGCGTCGACACGGCGATCGACCGGCTGATCGCCTTGGCGGCCCGCGACATGGGCACGGAAGGGGCCGCCTCTCACGTCGCGGCGCACCTGTCGCTCGTGCTTCACCTGACATTGTCCTCCCGCCGTATCGAATCCCATCCCAGGCCCGCATTGGCGGGGCAGGGGAGAGAGGACGGCCTTATGGTGCTCTCCGTGCGCGCCTTGTCGATCGCTCCGGATGACCGGGCGCTGCGATCGGCGGTCCGGCGCCACGACAGCGCCACGATCCGGCAGGCGACGGAAAGCCAGAGTGCCAACCATCTTTACAGGACTGCGTTCTGATCAAGGCTATTCCTATCCAGATTTGCGCTGGCGGATCCGCGTGCAACCTGACCCCGTTTGGCCGGTCTTTGCGCCGGTTCCTGCTCACAAAAACCGATCTGTTGCCCAGCGGCACCTGGATGAGTGGCGGTTGCTGGACGTTGGCTGCCGCGCTGCAGACCTGGTCAAACGGTGCGCTGTCTCTGTATACGGTGTGGGGTCGCGGCATGGGCCATGCGGCCCACAATGTCCCTCAGCATGTGGTCGCCGGCGGCCGTTTCTCAGATGGGCGCCTCTTGGGTGACGGGCGCCTCTTGTGCCTGGACGGGGATGGACTGGCCTGGGACACGGAATTGCTCACGAAAATGCGGTGGATCGAGGGCGTCAAGAACCCTACGCTGATGCCGTTCGACCAGGCGGCGCTCGAGTCCGTTGGCATCGAGTGCTACCCGCTCGCCGTGGCTACCTTGATTCGGTCGTTGCGCACAACCTTTGGCGAATGGTCGTTGGATCAGGTCTTGGCAGATTTCCCTTTGAGGCAAACGGCGTGCGCCAAAATCCTGAAAAACAAGGTGGGCGCTGCGTCCTTGCCGGAACCTTGAGGAGGTTTTTGATGTCCACAAAAATCCAAGTGACGGTCGGATCCGAGATTACCGAGATTCAGACGTCGACCCTTGAGGTGCCTGACGAGTTCCTCTCCTGGCCTACGGAAATGCAGAAAGGGTTTCTCGACGCCAAGGTCTCGGAATCCCTGCGAGCCAATGATAGTCAAGAGCACACCACCCGGCATGGCGTTCGTGTTATGGGTGCCATTCTGAACGGCCGCAAAATCCTGGGCGAGTTTCCGATTCAGCCTGATGTGGGCGCGGCGGGGCGGTCCCTATTGCGAGCAATGGAATACGCGCGCTCTGGACGGTCCCACGCGGCCCTGTTCGCCCTGGAGAGCGCCTGCCAATCACTCAAGCTGTCCCCAAGCACTGCGGGGGTTTTGGTGCGGGCCTTGCAAAATGTGGCGGGCCTCCACAAGCCCTCTGCTGATCCAGACACCGACGTATCGCCCAGGGTCTAACGACCCAAGGACAAATCCATGAAGAATACAACACCAGAAACGCAAAACGAGCCCCCCATCCTTCTCGCGCGCTGCTCTATCCCCGCCTGCGAAGCCCTCTGCTGTCACGATGGCGTGTATCTCAAACCTGGGGAGGAGGATTTTCTGAAAGGTCTTCTGGCTTGCGTCCCGGAATTGAAGGCGAGGGTACCGGAACCTTTCATTGAGGACGGCTTCTGGAATGGCGCGTTCTACGGTCGCAAAACCGCGACGCGCCCACATGAATATAAAAGCACGCAGTTTCCTGCGCATTTTCCGCGGACGCGCTGTGTCTTCGGCGATGACGACGGATTCTGCGAGCTGGAGAAATTCGCGCGTCGGCGAGGGGACCATCCCTGGCGTTTCAAGCCATCCGCCTGTTGGTTGTTTCCTTTGAGCGTGGAGAACGGGGTACCCGTTCCGCCTCCTAAAGATCCCACGCAAGACCCGTATTACCAGCCGGATTACCCGGGCTTTGTGAGCGCCGTGCCGTGTGGTCGCCATGATCCCGTCGGCTTGCCCTGGTGGGAGACACTGCGAGAGGAGGTCGCGTACCTGGAGGCCGCTTCGGGATTGCCGATTTTGGGGTCCCCTGGTCACGCGGTCGCGGACCTCTTACCCGACTCAGTGGGTGGGACATAAGAGACCTTTTTGGAGGATGGGAATGATGCAGTTTCTCTTCTGGCGTGAAAATCGCGGCACCCCGCCCCTGGATAAATCCCGGTCGGCACGCAATATCGATCAGCAACGCCGTCTTCTGGCACGCTGGAAGTTCCTGTTCCCGCGGTCCCGGCGATACGAGGAAGCAGACCTGGATTTCGAAGACTTCTGGGAACCAGCGAGCCTCTTGTTGGCGGCGATCGAGGCGGGCTATCCCTGCTGGGAAATGGAAGCCGAATCCCGGAAACTGATTCCGTTGAGCGGCCAAGATCCCAGGGACGCCCCTGTGGGTGATAATGGCCCTCCCACAATCCTTATAGGGCGATTGCCGGGGCGGGATCTGGCGCTCACTATCGAAGGGCTGTGGGGTGGTATCGGACTGCCAGTCTGGCCATCTATCCCCGATATCCGCAAGGCGGAAGGTTACCCAGTCTCACAGGTATTCCGGCGATTCGCGGGTCGCTGGACACGGATCGCGGGGATCCCCGCGGACGAGCATCGTCCCGGTTCCCAGACGCCCCGGTTCGATCGGAAGATCCTGGGGGACACCTCTAAGTCCGACCCGCCGATGAGCGTCGCTGAGGCCGTCCTGGAGGCCCACCAGCGGGGTTTGCGGCGTGTCTTCCTCAAGGTCAACAAGGCCAAATATCTGACGTGCCCCCTGGATCTGCCGGACACTTTGTCGAAAGAGAAGGCGCAGGCCCTGGTCTCAAATCTTCTGGGGTACGCCAGCACGCACCTCGAGGGCTATGCGGATGCCGTGCTCGTTCAGGAATGGGCGCCCATGCGCCGCGAATATCGCTTTCTCATCTGCGACAGTGTACCGGTGACTGGGGCCGGTATCGTCCCGGAATTCACGCCGCTGGACGCCGATCCTGCGACGGCGTTTTCGCCGATCGTCCGGAAAGTGACCCACCAATCCGCGCAGGAACGCCTGACCGACCAGGAGATGGCGGGCTACCTGGATCTCGCCAGCCGGTTTGCGCTCGAGGCGCGTGCGGAAAACGGGATGCGGGATTTTGTGCTGGACGTCTGTACGATCGAGGGGCGCCCCGCGGTCGTGGAGGTCAACCCCTGCCAGAACATGGGGCTCTATGCCAGCCGCACGGATCTCTGGATCCGGGCGGTGGCTGCCGCTTGCGAAGCGCGCCTGAAGTGCGAGAAGACGCCAACGGCACAGAAGACTTTTTCGCCGATGTTGTAGCCGGTACAGCCCCGCCAGGATACATGATCAGATTGGAGAAGGTCTGTTGGGTTTTTTTGATGGGGACGCCCCAATCTCACACTTAATGCTTTTCACCTTTGCCAAGAACCCTGGCAGCACCTTCTCCACGGTGTTCCATACGATCTGCATGTTCACGTTGATGTAGCCATGGATTAGGCGGTTACGCATGCCGGATATTTCACCCCATGGCACATCGCTATGTGCGATCTTTAGCGCGGAACTCAGTTTGGTCACTGCCTCGCCGATGATCTCGAGATTGCGAATCACGCCGTCTTGGACGAGATCGTCGGCCATAAAGTCCGACTTGCTTTTGCCGGCTACATAGCGGTGAATTTTATCAATGGCGCTTTGAATGTGTTCCAGGTAGTCCTGGTCGCGCAGATCCTTGCTCATAGTGGCCGCGCCTCTCGGACCACTTTATCGCGGAATGTGGCGGGGAGATCCATTACTGTAAGCACGTCCACTGAAACGTCTAACTCTTTTTGGATGGCGTTCTGTAAACGGACCATATCGAGAAGGGTGGCGTCCTGGGGGACGTCCACCAAGAGGTCTATGTCGCTGTTTTCTGTATCTTCACCATGCAAGACGGAGCCGAACACGCGGACATTTCTGGCCCCGAGGCCCGCGGCAATCTGCAGTACGGCGGCCCGGTGATTTTGGAGGATCTGGGATGGTCTCATAGGATAGATTTGGTTGGTCGCTCGTTTGCATTTTACATAGACTACGCCATCTTACGAAAGAAGTCCTGCGGCGCCAGACATTCGAGCGACGCCGCTCACCTAACATGGGGCCATGGACGCCAAATTCTCGTCCATGGCCACTCTCTGCGACTGCTTCAGAACGCGTATCCCACACGGATCCCGATAACGGGCCAGAACCGATATGAGCTTCCCTTCTGGTTGGCGTTCGCTTGCGCGGCCGCCACGTCCTTGGTCAGTTGCTGGTCGTTGGTGGGGTTGCTGGCATTGAGAGCGACCTGCGGGCTGCCTGTCATGAGAACCCCGATATCAAAGCCGGCCGAAAGCCCGGAATGGCGGGCGGCTTTGCTGCCGAAACCGATCCCAAGATAGGGAGCCAGGCGGCGATAGGTGATCCGTCCGGTCAAGGTTCCCACCTGGGCTGCGCTGTAGGTGTCGCCGTTGATGGTGTAGGTCCCGCTGCCACCGCCGGCGACGGCGGAGATCCGATTCTCATTCACCATGACCCCGCCCGTGATCCGGAACACGCCGTGAAATGGGTAATAGTCCAGCAGGACAGGAATGGTCTGCAGCCGGAGGTTCGCGGTATACGGGATGTCGTTTCCGCCGCTCGTATAGGTGCCGGAGTGGGATACGCTCAAGTGGTTCAACCCTAAGGCCAGATCCAGGGTGCCCGGGATCAGGGCCGTTGAAACCTGAACGCCCAGACCCAGCGTGGAGCCGCCAACCGAGACATTGACGGGCGGCATGGTGAAGGCCTGCGCGGCCAATGGCATAGCCAGCATGGAAGCCAAAACGATCTTTCTGGACAGCATTTGTTGTTCCCCTTTTGTTTTTGGTGAGAACGAGCCGTCCGAAAGCCATGAGGCGCAAGGACAGTCGTGCGCAATAATATACGCACGATATGCTATACGCGTCAAGGGCGCGGCGACGCGGACGCCTTGGGTTGGGCCGCGGGCTTTTGCCACTGGGCGGCGAGGGCGGCCAGATGGGCGACCGGCAGGCACTTGTGCATAGTCTGGGCCTCCGCCACGCCCATCCTGGCCCGCACGATGACCGTCTCGAGGTTGGTGACCATGCGTCCAGCCACGTCCGCGCAGATCCCGGAGACCTCGGGGAGCGGCAACCCGGTCTTGCGCGCCAGGATAGCCGGCAGGTCGGCCGTCAGGATCTGGCGCTGCGTGCGCAGCCCGCACAAGGGCGTTGCGAGTTCGGACTGGGGATTGGGCGCCAGATCGAAGAGGGGAGTGGGCACCCACCGGCCCTCGGGGCCGACCATCCACTCGAAGTTGCGCAGATGGTTGTCGGTGATCGAGGCACCGGACTGGAAGATGGCGCGCCGCAGCATCTCGTGCCTGTCGGCCTGCCCGTCCTCGCCGCCTAGGTTTTTGGCCAGAGCAAGCAGGTCTTGGTAATCGGCGGACGCCATGGCGCCGCTATGGGGCAGGCCAAGCAGCGTCAGGGCGCTGACGCGATGCGCGCGGTGGGTGGCTGATCGGTCGTATCGTTCGATCAGCAAGACGTCCACACCGGAGTCCGGCAGGGTCACCACGCGCGAGAAAGGCGCATCGATCCCGGAGGCGCGCGCCAGCTCGAGCATGGCATGCTCGACGCGGACGGCGTTGACCGGGTCCCCGGGGCGATTGAACTTGGCAATCCAGTATTTCCCCTCGAACTTCAGGAAGGCCTTGGGCTGGGCGCCGCCGGCGCTGGTCGTGGAGTACAGGCGCTCTTCATCGACGGGCGACAGGGCCCGTGACCCGTCTAGCGTCAGCATCCGGGTCATCTCCTGCATCTGGGAACGTATGGCCTGTTCGCGCACCACCTCCAGGTAGCGGATGCCGTCGACAGGTTTTTTGTTGGCATTGTCGGCCGTGTGGCCTGTCGCCGGAGTGGCCCCCCCAGCCAGTGCCACCGCCGGACCGCGCACTGCGTCCAGATCCTTCAGATTGCTGATGTACCGCTCGGGCGTGGCCCGCCCGGCGCGCTCGAAGAGCAGCCCGGAATGGGCGCGCTGCCCAAACCAGTCGATCAAGGCCGCGGGCGTGGCGCGCGACAGTTCCGGAAAGTGGCGCCACAGCACCTGCATGCCGAAATGCCCGGGCAGGGCGTCATGGAAGGCGCCCGGTATGTCGCCCGTTCCGCCGTGAGGACGGAAGACCGCCCCGGGCAGGTGCTGGCGATAATTCATATTGACCGGATCGAGGGCCGGCCCGTCGTAGTCGGAGAAATAGGTGAACAGCCCCGCGCTGGGGCCTTGTGTCGTGAGGAACCCGGCCGGCCGCCAGCGGCGGCCCCGGCTATCGGCGGGGGCTTTGGGGTTCCAGAGGCTGACGATCAGCCCTTGAGAGATGGCGGGTGCGTTCATGGCTTTTATTCTCCACTGGATGGCGCATTGCCGCCCGCAGGGGCGGCGGGAGGTTCATTGTCGGCCGACCAGCCATTCGGCCGGCAATGACGGCTGGTGAGACTGGCGATCTCGGTGATCTCTTGCAGCCGTTCGCGCTTGGCGAGGAAGGGGTCCGGACCGATGACGGGGCCACCCTCGTCCGGAATCGGGACGGATGGCGTCGCGGATTCCTCCAGGTCGTCGTCCTCCGGATCCCGCGGCGTATGGCCGTTGCGCTGATACCACTCCATCACCGACGCCATTTGGCGTTCGATGTCGGACGCGATGTCGCCCTGGCGCCGCTGCATGATTTCCTGGGCCTCCTGTGTTTGCGCGCGGGCCAGGGGTTCCGTCGGGTCGAGCAACGCCAGCATTCCGGTCAGAACCGAGAGATCGTGTCGGCGGTCGAGATAGAGACGGCGCCAGGCGCCGATCCAGCACCCCAGCGGCACGCGGGGGTCGCCGGACTCCATGCGGATATAGGTCGACCGGGAGACACCGATCCGTCGCGCCATCTCCTCCTGCGACACAGCCACCAGGTTGGCGCGGTAGACCCGCAGGCTCTCCCCGATCTGGCGGAGGGCGGTTTCCCCGTCTCCCTGAAGAATGGCAGTAAAGTTCATCCTTTTGCGCTCCGATGCGTCAGATACGATAAGGGAAGTATAGATCAGAAGTGCCTGCTGGGACATATTGCGAGACGATTGTTCTCGTGGGATACAGGTCGGAAGGAGGTCTGGCAGCGGATTGCTCTGGTTGAATGGTGTTAGTGGCGCGGAGACCGC
Organism: Pseudomonadota bacterium; assembly: GCA_021797365.1. Next base: position 16,173 of record JAJZZU010000001.1, read on the forward strand.
CTGGGGTGGCATTTCGGTATGCACCGTCCTAATATGTTATACAAACCGGCGAGAAAAATAAGGAAAATAGCGTGAATTCACAGAAAATTGCGGCCGATACGGCACGCGGGCGGGCTGTATCATGAGCGTATCGTCCCCCAAGTCTTGGGCTACCTATTGGCGGGATACCCTGATCGACGCGGATCTTTCCGCAATGGAAGATCGAATCAACGAGGCGAGCATCCTGCCACAGGAGAGTATCCAAAGCGCTGTCCTTCCGATGGAAGTTGTGCGCAAACTGTTTGACGAGGTGCGAGGAAATGCCGCACCAGCCGTCGGCGGCGATGATGCCGCTGAGCGTGCGCGGAAACAGCAGCCGGTGGCCGTTTTTGTGGCCCCCTTCTTGTTTAGCCCAGCGCACAATCACCAGTATCGGCGTGGCGCGGAATACGTCATTCCGGTCTGGGTCCCGGCCGTTCTTGCGCCTGACGGTTCCCTGAAGGCGGCACCAGACAGAAAGCCCTGGGTCCCTCGCAAATATCTGGAGCCGACCACCAATGATTTCGTGTTGGGCGCGATCGAGGAGGTGGACAAGAGGCTCGATACGGTTCGCTGTCCGGATCTCAATGGCGAAGAAGAGGGCGCGGCATGGGGTAAATGGCTCGAGTATGCCGCAAATCTGCTGCCGCCGGACTGGCACAAAACCATGGAGGACGCCGAATATGTCTGTGCGGGATCTTTTGTCGCGCCCTCGTCGGACAAGGGCGTCGCAGCGAACCTCATAAGCCTCTACAACGACATCACACGCAGAGACAAGGCGCCAAGTCTTTTTGCCGCGTATTGTCGTGTACCAGACGCGGCCCCTTGCGGGCTCAGATCGCCGATTGAGCAACTGGTTGCCGGCGCGGAACGGCATCTTGCGCATCCGTCCCCTCATTACCCTTTGTCACCATCGCAACGTGAAACGCTCGTTCATATCCTGGATGCCAAGGAAGGGGACATTTTGGCGGTCAACGGTCCGCCGGGGACTGGGAAAACCACGCTGTTGCATGACTTTTGGGCGAGCCTCTGGGTGAGCGCCGCATTGCATAGCAAGAACGGTCGGCCACCCGTTCTCGTGCTCTCGTCAACGAACAACCAGGCCGTAACGAATATCCTCGACAGTCTCGCCCAGGTGGGCGGCGACATGGGCCGTTGGTTGCCCGCGCCATTGCGCGGGTTTGGTGTGTATCTCAGCAATAATCAGGAAAAGGTCAAGGCGGCCCTGGAGCGAGGTCACCATCACGTCAATAGAGGCGGCGGGATTTTTAAGGAGATGGAGGCGTGGCCGTATATTGATGAGGGTGATCGGGTCTTCTGCGAACAGGCCAGCCGGTTTGTCGCCGACGCAGGGCGCACAGCTCCTGTGCAGACTGTTTCGGAAGCGTGCGACATGCTGCGCGAAGACATGCTCAGTATCGCCGGTGAGATCAGAAGCCTGACCGAATCATCGCAGTTCCTGTATAGGATCCTCAGCAAATATCCACAAGGCCTGGATCAGGCCGTGTCGGAGGCAAGACTGCATTACGAAGAGTGCGTCGCCGCCCTCAAGAAACGGAGCCATACCCAGGACGAGTGGCGCGCTTATATTGCGCATGAGTCGTTCATTCTCGGTCTGTTTGGGTTTCTCCCGTTCGTTCGCGCCAAGAGGTCTGCGTCCGATCACTTGTTTCTCGGGAGAATGGGGCTTACCGGAGATCCGTGGGAGGGTTTTGACCTTCCCAGGCAGCGTCTGGATGTGGAGTCTGCTATCAAGCGTGAGATCGGCAGGGCCGAGACGCTGTGCGAAAAGGCGAAGCAGGCCCTCGATGCCATTGTTCGCGACAAGGTAGACGCCCAGGATAGCGATGCGAGAATCGCAAAAGCGATCAACGGCGGAACCTGGACGCATTGGGTCAGGCCGGAAAAGCGCGGCCAGGTCGATGTGCGGTATCTCATGGAGGCTGACCATCCCCACAACCCTGTGGTCTGGGCCGACACGACCATGCGCCTTGCCCTGTTTCGTGCCGCCGTGCATTACTGGGAGGGGCGATGGCTCATTGACGCGCGTGCGGCGCTCGCTGATCGCGAGCAACGCAAAAAGGACCGCGATCGCCAAGATCCCGCCTCCCGCAAAAAAACATGGCAGCGATATGCGATGTTGACACCTTGCATCGTGGTGACTCTGCATAGCGGCCCAGGGTTTTTTGATTGCTTCGAGAAGGGGCACCCTGGTTACCATTACGATGGGATTGACTGGCTTGTTCTCGACGAGAGCGGGCAGGTCTCACCGGAGGTGGCCGGACCCATGCTGGCGCTTGCGCGGCGCGCCATCGCGGTTGGCGATCGCCAGCAGATCAGCCCCGTTCATGCCGTGCCAGCCCCGATCGACATGGGGAATGCCTGGCGGACACTCGCGATCAACACCAGTACCGACGATCGCGCCTACACGGACCTTGCGGAAAAATCGCTGATGTCGGCCAGCGGTTCGTTGTTGGGTATCGCGCAGCGCCGGACGGCGTTTTTCAAGGGGAGAGGGTACGAGCCCGGGTTTTTCCTATCTGAACACAGGCGTTGCGTGGATCCGATCATCGCCTACTGCAATGAACTGGCCTACAACGGCCGCATACAGCCGAAGAGGGGCGCTGGGCAGTTTGCGACTCCTTATCCATATCCGCACATGGGTTATGCCCACATCTTTGGTGAGGGCGAGCGCAAAGGCGGCAGTCGCGCCAATGTGGTTGAGGCGGACACGATCGCGCGATGGCTCAAGGATAACAGCAAGACCATCATAGATTTCTACGGTGGCGGAACCCTGTCGGACCATGTCAGCATCATCACGCCGTTCAAGGCGCAAGAGAAACAGCTGCGCACGGCGATGCGGCGCGAGGGTATCGAGGTCGAGAAGTGCGGTACTGTCCACAGTATGCAGGGTGCGGAACGCCACATTGTTTTGCTGTCTCCTGCGTATGGGGACGGGGACAATATCGGTTTTCTTGATGGTAGCGTGGAGATGCTGAATGTCGCCGTTTCCCGCGCACAAGACAGCTTTCTCGTGTTCGGGAACATGAGTCTGTTTCAGCCCGCCCGAGGAGGCGGTCAGAGCCCGTCCCAGCTTTTGGCGCGGCATCTCTTTTCCTCTCCGGAAAACGAGCTTGCGGTGCAGCCGGTTCGCGAGTCCCTGTTGCGCGGTAACCGCAACAATATCGCGACACGGCATGCCTCTGTTGGTGAGCATGACAGCTTGCTGAAAGAGTGTTTTCGGAACGCCAGGGAGCGGGTTGTTGTCTCTTCTCCCTATATCAGCGTAAGGGCCTTGAGGGCGACTGGCATTACCGAAGACATCAGGGGTGCCGTGGCGCGCGGGATCCCCGTGCTTGTCTACGCGAGGCGTCCGCCGTCGGATCCCAGGAACGCGAACGCCAAAAAAGCCCATCAAGACGGTCTCGATCTTTTGCGTGAGGCGGGCGCCAAAGTAAGCATCGCCGAGCGGCTTCATTCCAAGATGCTGATACAGGATTCGGATCTCCTGGTTGAGGGGTCATTCAACTGGTTTTCGGCGGAACGTGTTGACCCTGGACGGCAGAACCTGGATACGTCGATTGCCTATCGCGGGCCGGACGTGGCCGCCTGGATCGAAAAGAGCCTGCCGTTGTTGCGCAACCTCGCATCGGACGAGGGCAAGGCCGCCGCCTAAACCTCCCCGTGCGCTCGCGAGGTCATCGAGCGCGCAGGGAGTTGATTTGTGCGACATAGTATGCGTATATTATGCTGTATGGACGGCAAAAGGATTGGTAGATACAAGGTTTTACTTGTAGACAAAACCGTCAAGCGGCACAGAAAAGTGCAGTAAATCAGTTCTTTAACAAGAAGAGTGTGCCCTGCGCAAGCAGGGATGAAAGGTTAGGGTGGCAGTACGGTGACGCCCGGGGTGTGTGTGCCCTGCGCAAGCAGGGATGAAAGGGTCCACGTCGTAAATCGACCAGACCCGCAAGTGTGTGCCCTGCGCATAGGCCATTCGGCCTACAATGAGCAGGGATGAAAGGGGCCAAGCGAAAGCGGAGCCCGGCCCTCACCCGTGTGCCCTGCGCATAGGCCATTCGGCCTACAATGAGCAGGGGTGAAAGGTTGTTGACGCCTAGCGCCGGCGGCGCTATAGTTTTTACAGGTGCTGAACACACCAGTTTCGTAGGCGGATACCGCGCCCGTCAGCTTTGCGGTTTTTTTGTGCCTACGATTTAAGGCCGGGTGGCGCGCAGCCATACAAGACTCTCGCAAGAGAGGAAATCTGCGGGCGGACCTACGACCGTGTTCAAGCACCCGGCCGCCTCCGTGAACGGGAGGCGAACTTGAACGAATATCGTAGGAGGCCACCACCATGGCTGCTCAAGCTCTTTCTCGCGTCCCCGCGCTGCGGGACACTATCGAATCCATCAATGGTTTAGCGGCAGACGGGCTGGCGGATATCGCCGCGATCGCCCGCCTTGCCCTGTTTCGCCTCGAAGCCCTCAAGGGTGATACAGACCTTAAGGATATCGCTCAAGCCTTGCGCGCGATAAGCGACCAAGCGGCGGAGACCCAAGACAGCATTGACGGCGAAACCGAGCACGCCGGTTGCCGCCTCACCGGCATGAGGAGGGTGTCATGAACGCCCTCATCCCGGTGGTCGAGCGCCCCATCAACGGCGAGCCCATCCAAACCGTCAATGCGCGCGACCTGCATGCGTTCCTCGAGGTCGGCAAAGACTTCTCCAACTGGATTAAGGACCGCATTGCGCAGTATTATTTCGTGGAAAATCAAGATTTTATAATTTTCGCCAATTTTGGCGAAAATTCTGGTCGGGGAAGGCCCGCAAAGGAATACGCCCTCACCCTCGACATGGCCAAGGAACTCTCCATGGTCGAGCGTAACGCCCGGGGCAAGGAGGCGCGGTTGTACTTCATCGCCTGCGAGCGTCGCGCCAAGGCCGCGGCCGCCGCGGCCCGGGTGGACGTCACGGCGGTCCTGTCCGACCCGGTCCACCTGCGCACGCTGCTCCTGTCCTACACGGAGAAGGTCCTGGCTCTCGAGGCAAAGGTCCAGGAGCAGGCGCCTAAGGCGCAGTTTTACGACGCCGTCACCCGATCCGTGAACGACCAGAGCATCCAGGAGGTCGCCAAGGTACTGGGCACCGGGCCCAATCGTTTGTTCCGTTTTCTGCGGAAGGAGGGGTTGCTTATGCAGGGCAGCAACCTACCTTACCAGCGGTATCTGGACGCCGGGTATTTCCGTGTGGTCGAGGGGAACTACCGCGACTCCCATGGCGGGGAGCGCACCTACACGCGCACGCTCGTAACCGGCAAGGGTTTTGTCTATATCCAGGGCCGCCTTCAGGGGCAGGCCGACGGCTTCATGCAGGCGGGGCCGGCGAACGCCACCAACAGCGGGGTGTCGGACATGGTGCTCGTCTAAGCCTGAGGGAACAGGCGGGGCTTTCTGCTGCTGTGGGTTGTGGCGCCGCGGGATTGCGGTGCCGCGTGCTACAATCGACGCAGCCCAGGGCGGGGGGCGAGGCTATGGCGCCCCCGACCACCTACCCCCATCCATTGCCGCTCAGACCGGGGAGTGTCCTGGCGGTTTTGCGGATTTTTGCTGGCCGTGGCCTTCCTTGGGAGACTCCATCGCACGCTCCCATTCCTTGAGGTCGTGCTGGCCTTCTGTCCAGAGGGCTATGGTTTGGGCAGCGATCTCCCGGACGCGTTGTTTCTGGATCGCTGCACTATAGAGGTTTCGCTCCCGATGACGGAAGGCGCGCAGGGCGTGTAGGTGCGCGATGGTGGTGGGCGCAAAGACGGCCGGGCGCTTCCCGACCGCCATTCCCATTTGCTCCACGAGATCGCGATGCGAAGAGTCGCCGCCCGGCAGGTAATCATCCACATCCACGGCGATGCGCTTCATGATGCGCTCCCATCCCATATAGAGTTTTTCCGTGAGAGACGCGACGCCAATCCATCGAATCTCCTCCAGGAAGGGGGCGGCACGCGGAATCTGGGACGCAGGGAACGCGCACGTTTGTGTGAGGAGATCGACCTCCTGGCTCATCTGGGCAAGCTCTTGCCGAATCAGGGCGAACAAGGCCGTATGGTTGACATCCTCCCCGCCCTTGGCCTACGGCCACCGCTTGCGCGGGAAGGGCGGAGATTCCTACGGCGTTCAGGCGGCTTGCGCCTGAGTCGCTTCGGTGGGTTCCTGTTTCATCGAGCGGTCTAACGGCACCCTCTCTCCGCAGGCTAATAAGCGATGTCCTCGCTCTAAAATATTGATCGCGCCGACCAGATCGGCATTGTCCTCGAAGCCGCATTCCACGCACGCGAACCGCGCCTGTGTCTTGCGATTGTCGGCGCTTATGTGGCCACAGCACGGGCACGTCCGGCTGGTGTACTGCGGCGGCACGGCGACGAGCCAGCCGCCGTTCCACGCCAGCTTGTAGTCCAGTTGGCGGCGGAACTCGAACCAGCCCTGGTCGAGGATGGACTTGTTCAGGCCGGACTTGGCCCGGACGTTTCTTCCCGGTTTCTCGGTTGTGCCGGCCGCCGATTGGGACATATTCCGCACCTGCAAGTCCTCGAGACATACGATCGCGTGGTTTTGGCTGATCTGTGTCGAGGCTTTGTGCAGGAAGTCGCGGCGGGCGTTACCGATCCGGGTATGGATACGCTGGACGCGGGCCTTCGCCTTCTTCCAGTTGTTGCTGAACTTCTGTTTGCGGCTCATGGCCCGTTGATAACGAGCGAGGCGCTGCTGGTGTTTCTTGAAGCTGTTGAGGGGTTCGATGAAGTGGCCATCGCTTAGGGTGGCGAAGCGAATGATCCCCATGTCGATGCCGACAATGCTGGAGGCAGGGTGGACGGGTTCGGCCACATGGCGCTCGGTCTGGATGCTGATGAACCACTTGCCCGCCTTCAGGCTCACGGTGACATTCTTCACCGTGCCCAGCACCTCCCGGCTGTTGCGATAACGCAACCACCCGAGTTTGGGCAGGAACACCCGATCGTTGGCCTGATCGAGCTTGATCTGCTTCGGATCGGGATAGCGAAAGCGGTCGCGTTGGCCCTTCTTCTTGAAACACGGGAAGTCGGCGTGTTTGGCGAAGAAGTTGGCGTAGGCCCGCTCCAAGTCCTTGAGCGTCTGCTGCAGCGGGTGAACGGGCGCGTCCGCAAGCCAGGCCGCCGCGCGGCCGGATGGCAGCGGGGCGCCATTGCGCCACGCGGTGAGTTCCTTGCACAGTCCGGCGTAGCCAAGCCTCTTCTCGCCACGCTCGTAGCGTTTCTTCTGTAAAGCCAGCGCCTCATTGAACACGACACGGCATGACCCGGCGAAGCGGCGCATCTGGCGCTGCTGGTCGCCGTTGGGTTTTAGCTCATACTTGAAGGCTTGGAGGCGCTGCATGCGGATAGTATAGATCACCGAAAGGACGCCTTCGGCGTCCGCGCTATCCTTCCCCGCTGTGAACGGCGGGGCCTGTCGCGCATCTGGTCATCTCGCGGCTGGAAGGCGGAATGAAGCACGCGCCATCCGTGGCGTCGCTTAAAAAGTATGCGGAGGCCGTTGGTTGCACGCTGTCTATCGCCCTCATTCCTCATCCATAGAGCGACGCCCAGCCCTTGACGCCCAGCCCGCCCGGTCTTAACATAAGTTATATTGGTGATAGAGCAGCAACGAGGTGAACCATGGGTGCCCACGACCAGGCCTGGAGCGATACCGCCGATTCGATCAGTTTTCTAAAGAACGGCCTTTCCGGGGCGTTTTCTGCGGAGAACCGGCAAGCAGCTCATGATTTCGCCGAGTACCTGTTCGGTGACTCAAAGGCCACCAAGGCTGCTCAGGCCGCCCAGGCCGCGGAAAATGAAAAATGGGCAGAAGGGGCGCGCGAGGCGCTGTATCGCAACGCCGTGCTGGCCGCGCAGGCCTATGCCCTTATCGCCAACGATCTGGCCGGGGAACTGAAGATCCCGCGGTCGGTGATCGAGCGCAAGGTCGTGGAGTACATGGGCAAGCTGGGGCAGTATGGCCAAGGCTCGCGCATCCAGGCTTTTCTCGAGACCGGGCGCGAGGATGCGGAGGCCTACAACAAGCGCGTGAATGAACACGCGGAGAAGCTCGATCCGGCGGCTTTTCAGGAAAGGTACGGTTGCCACCCCGATGACCGCGCGCAGGCCTATCGCAATGCTCAGGACTGGCGACAGTATTACGTGGGCGCAAGCCACATCTACAAGAATGTGCTGTTTTTTGTGGGGGCCAAAAGCAGCCAAGGGGCGCCCACGCGCCGCCCGCATTTTCTCGATTGGCTGAACGCCCGGCGCGCCCTGGCGAAGCTGGAGTCCGGGCAGGCACCCAAGACGGGACCGGCACCCAAGCATGAGGAGTGTCCCGTTTATTACCCCTTGGATGTGTATTAGTTTAGTGGCTTGGAAGGGGGTTTTCTCCCCCTTCATCGCCATTATTCAGAGTCTTCAGAACTTGGCGTGGCGGATGGGGCGCCACCCTCTTTACCTTTTGTCGCCAACCCACCCCCCTTGCCCGTCGCCTTGTTCATATCCCTGATGTTGGCGGCCGCGCCTTGGCTGTGAGACACCACGACACCCATCACCTTATTGACGTGCCCCTGCATGTCGGCCGCCGCCCCGAGGGCGTCCGTCCCGCCGCCGATCCACTTCAGGACTTGATCGGGCAGGACCGTGATCACGCGGACGGACATATGGCAGACATAGACCAGCATGCCGATCAAGACAATGACCAGGCCATTTGCCTCGAGGGCTTGCGTAACCGACTGCGTGCCGTTCAGGTAGGCCGAGGCATAGCCCAGGAAGCTGATCCCGATCAGCCAGGCCGCCGCCTCCATGAGCGCCATGGCGAGGAAGGCCCCGATCGTGATCATGATGGGGCGCAGGACGAGGCCTGCCACCATCTGGTAGCCCAGCTGGGCGCGTTGGGGCGCCCAGCCTTCGCCCTCGAACGAGACGTGCGCGGCGGCCCAGAGGGGCGCGGCCATCATGGTCTCGGCGACCATGAGCATCCAGCCCATCGCCGCTGACAGGAAGGCGATCAAGGGTAGGGCAGGGAGCAGGATGGCCAAGAAGAAGCCGCCGATCAGGAATGCGGCGATGGCCATCATGGCGAATGCTACGACCTTAGTGATGATTTTTTTGAGGAGGGCTGCGCCGAGTGCTCCAACTACGTTGCCGGTAATGGCGCTGCCTATCGAGATCGCTCCGAGAAGGGGTTTCGCGATGTAAGCCGCCAGCGCGGTGACAATGATCCACCCGGCAAACGTCAGCATCAGCTGACCCGCCTCCATGAATAGGATGAGCGGGTTGCCGTTTGAGAGGGTATGCGTCGCCGACGTAATGGTTTGTTGCGCATTGCCCCAGCCGCCGCTGGAGCCGACAAATACGCTGAGAATGATCTCCGCGGGCGCCATAAGCACGCGCGATATGACGTCGGAGACGACGTGCCCAATGCCTTTGATCCAGCCCCATACGCCTGTTTCCTTGCGCGCGCTCGTGCCCACGAGCCGCCCCAGCGCAGTCGTGGGGTGACTACCGATGGCTATCGCCTGGCGGACGACGATCGCACCGCGCGAAGATTGCGCGAGACCCTTGGTGGCGGGCGTGGAGATCGCCGTGTGCGGCGAAGCGAGGTTGTGTTCGGACTGGTCGAGGCGCGCGAGGTTGAGCCACAGCCCGCCGATGGTGAGCCAGCCCTCTTTTTCGACGACATTGACGATAGCCTGCATGTTCTTCTGCCCCACGAGCATATGGATCGCGGCATTGCTCGCGTTGACGACCGGGGTATCGAAAGCCGCTGAGGCCTGGGCGAAGGCCGCCTCCGCGGACTCCACCTGGCTGACGCTGGGGGCTTTTGGTGCCGGCGGCGTGGTGACCGGCACGGTGGCCCCACCGGCGACCGCCTGGGGCGCTGGCGTGGCGCCCGATGGGAACGCGGGCGAAGGCAGGACGAGGTCGCCTGTGGTTGAGGATACGGGAGCGCGCCCCGTCCCGAGCAGAGTGGCCAAAGGTTTTGTGTCGGCGGCCGCCGCCTGCACCCCTTGCTGTTCGGCGTTGAACATGAAGTTCTGCACCATGCGCTCGCTTTGAGGGTTACTGACCTCGCCCAGCAGGCCGTTGGTCCAGCCGTGAGAGGGGAGGTTGAGCGGCACGCGAAAACCCACCCCACCGCAGATGTCGTCTGTCGTAGGGACCTGCGTCGCCTTCCAGTTCTGCGGGTCCTTGATGTGGACCCATTGGTACTGGGTCTCGTCGGTCGAGCTACCCGACGTGAAGGAGTGGGTCCAGATATTCGAGCCGGTCGGGGCGACCAGTTGTTCGGTCGTGTCGCCACCGGCTTCGCTCGTGACCAGTTCATCGACATACCACTGCGTCGGCGTGGCCTTGGCCGGGTTGTAGTTGTCGATCTGTGCGCCGGTGTGGGCGTTGTAGTACGCGGCGCAGGCTTGGCCTGCGAGCAGCCCCTCGGCGATCTGGCGGCCCGCGGGAGGCGACGGGGCGACCACGGCCGGACGGCTCACGAACGCGGAGATCATGACGTCGGCCGCGCGGTTGGCGACCCCCATCCCCGCCATGGTGGTCCAGAGCACCATGGCCTGGACCAGGGAGTAGCCGCCGAAGACGGGCATCAGGGCTCCGCCGCCGATAATGACGCGGACCGGGGCCCAGAACACAGACCCGTTGCGCCCCATCCACTCGCCGCGGTTCGCCGTATGCAGGATGCCGGTCAGCGACCCAAAGATGGTCATCAGCGCGACGATCAATAGGATGCCGGTATTCATCACACCGAAGCCATCGGCCAGGACGCTGCCCGCACCGGAGACGTTCGTGGCAGAGGCCGCAGACGAGGAAGAGGTGCCTCCCGAGAGGGTCAGCCCGCCGGATGCGATCGTGGTCACCTCGGGGCCGAAGATCCGCTGCAGCAGGGAGTAGCCGATGTCCTGGGGGGCGAGAGGGTAGAATATCACGCCAAAGAGCGAGCCGGTGCCCGACCCGGGCGCGAGCGATGGCATGGACAGGGAATTGCCACCGCCGGACGAGGGCGTGTATGTCCCTGCCTGCGCCATCGGCGGCGGCGCCGGGGCGGCGCCGGCAAAGGCCGGGGCGGACAGGGCGGAGCCGACCAGCAAGAGCAAAGCTGCCAGTGTCGTGACGGATTTGTGGGTCATGAGTGCGGCTCCGCGCCAGTGGTATACATAGCGTACAGTATACACAACAGGCTATAATCAGCCCACAAGCCCATTTCCACAAGGACGCGCCGATGTCTTCAGCCCCCTCGATCCTCACCGGCGACGGCCGGTACTACGATTTCCTCAACCCGTCGCTTACGGGGACCAGCGTGGCTTGTCTGGCGCGCGCCCTGTCCCGGCTGTGCCGGTTCACGGGGCATACCGCCAGGTTCTACTCCGTCGCCGAACATAGTGTCTGGGTCTCGCTCCTGGTTCCCCCGACCCTGGCGCGCCAGGCGCTGGTGCATGATCTGCACGAGGCTCTGGTCGGCGATGTCTCGGCGCCCCTCAAGGCCTTGATCCCGGACTATCGGGCGATCGAGCAGGCCGCTTGGCGACAGGTGGCCCTGTTGTGTGATGTCCCAGTGGAAGTCCACCCCCTGGTCAAGCGAGCCGACCTCATGATGTTGGCGGCTGAACGGCGTCTGCTGATGCCGCACGATCACGAGGACTGGCCGATCTTGAAGGGGATCCCGGATATCTTGACCGATCACCCGGGGCTGCATCTCGGCAAGGATCCGGATGACGCCTTCCGGTTCTTCATGGAGCGGTACCACGCGATTGCTGCCCCGCGCGCCCAGGAGGCGCCGCGCCCGGCGCCCGAGCCCTATCCGTCGGCTGCCCTGGCGGTTTCGTGATGGCTTGCGTCGTCCGGCTGGCAGACCTGAACGCCGACGCCCGCCGACTGGTCCGCGCGGCACTACGCACCGCGCAGCGCGGCGCGCCGCGCGCCCAACCCGCTGTCGTGACCTTGCCGCCTCGCCCTCGACGCCCAGGGCGCACCTCGAAGGTCGTAGCGCCTCCTGCAGCCCATTATCAGGATCCCACGCCGCACGACCGGCTGTGGGCCGAGGTCAGTCGGCGTTGGCCGGGGCAGGCGTTTCGCGAGTATCCCAAGATGGTGCCGGGGCGCCGAATCCGCGGCGACATCGCGTTCCCGGCGCATCGGTTGGTAGTCGAAGTGGACGGCTGGAAGCATCACGGAAAATATCTGAAGGACTTTCGGCGGGACCGGACCCGGCAGAACCTGCTCACCATCGCCGGGTGGCGGATCCTGCGGTTCGCGGCGGGCGATATTTATGCGGATCCGGGGGCCTGTTGCGTCTTGATTGGGTTGGCGTTGACCGAGGAAAAGGCTGACACCCCATGGGATAAGAGAGATTCACGGAGGGCGCCTGATGACACCTGAACAGGAAAAATGGATGGGAGTGCTGCTTGTTTGCCAGATGTTTCCCGGATGCCGATGTGCAAGGCTTACAAAACCGGCTCTTGAAAGTCGGAGATGGCACGGAATGCGCCTTGTTTGCCCAGCGCGTCCCAGGCGCCGATGTGGAGGCCCTGGAGAAGTGGGGGCGGAAATGCGTCTATTTGGAACCGTCACCGCCTGCACCTCCCCAAGACCCATAGCCTCGATGCCGCCTGTGTCGGGCACGTTGATGCCATCCACTGCTGGCAACAACCCGTCCTCACCATCCAGGCCACAGGTCGGGGGAGTTACCAATATTTGACCCGAAACAAAAGCGCCTTTGGGTTCCAGACGGGGGATCTGGTCCGGGCTTTTGTTACGGGAATGGGGCGGTCTGCGACCGCCGCGCTCTCCCTCCCTGGGCTGAACCCCAGGGTTTCCCGCGTTATTGGATGATTTCTCTGGAGAAAGCCTATGTGTATTCGCGGACACAATCGGTTCATTATGGCCTATGCCGCATTATCTCTACTTTTCGGCACAACACCGTGGTGGTCTGGAATTGTGCTGGCCATCCCTATTCTTGGGACGATCTGGTGGTTCCCCAAGTGGTCTGCGTCTCTCGATGAGATCCCGGACGGGTATTTGCTATTGGCGGCGCTTATTGGTGTCATCGCATCAGCGACCATTGTATGGAGTGGTGCTTTCGCTCCTTTTGGCAACCTCGTGATCGTATTTTTCCTGGTCCTTGTCTTTGTCTGGACTGTCAAAGATAAGGCCATAACCGCCCGCGTCACCCGTCAATCGTCCGCAATATGGCATGCCTTCGTGGATGGCAGTCCTATCGGCACAATCCCTGATACCGAATTGGCGGCTATTGAACGCGCTGTTTGGCGTGACTACGCCCTATCCATGCGCTATGCGCGTTTCTGGGTGCGCCAGATTCTGGACATTGCCGAACAAATGTTGGTGGTTATCCCCCTCTTTCTTTTTTGGGGTATCGTACTTTATTCTCAAGGTTCGCCCCATCTTCTTGCGCAGACATTTCATGCGGCTATTCATCACCCCGCGCGGGTCGTTGTCTATGTGCGCATTATTGGTCTTATGGGATATATCGTGTTTGTTGTGCGGGTCGGCGTCGGCAGTCGTAATATATGGCGCAGCACGATATACGATAAGGTGGGCCGGTATTTCTCTCTGGCGCCCAAAAAAGCCGATACTATCGTACTGAAAATGGTTAGCGAGCAGGACCGGTCCAGTGTGTCGACTGGCGCAACCCGATGAACCGCGAATCGCCAGAGTCTCCGGATGTCATCAACTTCGAGCAGTATGTCGCCTTACGGCACAAGCCCGTGCAATGTCGCCACAGTCACGTCGAGGTGGACCCCACCAATCGCGAGGTGACCTGCCACGATTGCGGGAAGGTCGTGGACCCATTCGATGTCCTGGTGCAATTTGCGCAGGACGGATCCTCCCTTCAGTACACCTATACGACGCTCCAGAAGGAAGTCGAGCGCTTGCGTCGCTGGAATCCGTTTTTGCGGGCCGTTAAGAAACTCGAGGAAATTTGGCGAGGCTCCATGCTGCCGACGTGTCCCCATTGCAGGCACGGCATCCGGGCGGAAGATTTAGCGGGATCGGGGCGGATCAATAAGGAATTCGCCATGGCTCGTGGGGTGGCGCACGAGAAAGGCGTTCCGGTTCTGGCGGATGCCGAAAACCGATCAGGCACACCTCGTAAACCCGTATAGAGAACGTTCGTTGTGGGGTCACAGGACTCGTCTTGAGAAGCGCATCAAAACGACCTGAGCGACGCCTATCGCTATTTTGATGCGACCGTCCCGGCGGAAACCGTCGGCCAGGCCGTACAAGCCGTGCTCACCGAAGATATCCCCCAGGAGATTCAGTTTCTCAGGACGTTTGATGCAGCTCGCGCTCGCTTGAGGGCGGCGATGGACCTGACCGACAAGGAAATGGATGTGGCCGTTCATACGATCCTGCGCGAAGGGCGCATGAGCAAGGCCAAGAGGAGCCGGTATTTTGCCCATTACCCGGATGAGGTCATTCGGCGCATGGAGCAGGCGGTCCTGCCACCGGCGGATATTCGTAACCAGTCGGATGTCGATCGCCATCCAAAGCGACGGTCGGGGCCGGGACCCGGGATAGATTCCTGATCAAAAAAGGGGAGGGGATACGCAGGACGCGGTCACGCCTCGTCCGCCCTCTCCGTGGTCTTTCGGTGCCGCTCATCATCCTCCGCATGCAAATAGATGCTCGTTGTGTCGAGTGAGGCATGCCGCAGGTTCTTCTGGATGAACCGAAGATCGGTACCGGCGTCCGCCTGATGGGTGGCCGCGGTGTGCCGCAGCCAGTGGGTTGAGGCGCGCCGGAGGAGGGCGGCCCCCGTCGGGTCTTCGGCCTCGATGGCCTCCGCAGCCCGGCGCATGACTTCTTTGACGATCAGGTAGATGGCCGACGGCGTCAGGGGCCGGTCCGCTGACCCCCCCACGGGCAGCACGAGCGGCACATCGGCATCATCCGCCCCTGGGGCCTCGTGCAAGCCGTAAAGCCGCCTGTAGCGCCCCAGATCGGCCAGAAGACCGTCGCTCACGGGGACCTCTCCGGTCACGCCGCCCTTGCCAGTCACGCGCAGCCACCAGCGCCCACGGCGCTGCACCAGGTCCCCCGTCCGGGCTTGCGCGGCCTCGGACGCCCGTAGGCCGGTGCCGTAGAGCAGACGGAACAACCAGCGCACCCGTTCGTGGTGCTGTTGCTCGCGGGTCGTACCCGTCGGTAAGGTGTCGATGAAGGCCATCAGGCGGTTCCATAGGGCCTGATCCAAATACCGCTCCTGGACGGGCCTGGCCCCACGCGTCTTGCGGCTCTTGCGCCGGCGCAACGCTAGTGGGTTGCCGGCGAGGTAGCCCGCAGCCGTGAGGTAGGCGAACAGGCCGGAGAGGATGCCCAGGGCGTGCCGGATGGATGCCGGCGAGAGTGGCCCCTCAAATAGGCGCCGGTCACCGCCCGTCCGCGGGCGACTCGGATCCACCCAGTCGCCGGCCGGGTGCGCCAGGAACGCCTCGTAGATCAGCAGGTCCTCGCGAGTGAGACTGGAGAGTGGTTTGTCCAGCGCTTGTGCCGCCCACAACATCAACCGCACCACCTCTTTCCGATAGGCGCGCAAGGTATGGGGCGAGTCCGCGTACTCGGCCAACCACGCGCGCACGGCCTCGAGGTCAGTGTCGGCGGCGATCTGGCGGTGCGCGCCCAGGGCGCGGTTCGTCCCCCGGCGTCCGTCCAGGCGGGTGGACGCGGCAGGTAAATCTTGAGCAGTCTGGGAAATAAGTTGGTCGTGAGTCATATGACGCGCGCTTCTGCGAGCACCTTGGCCCGAAAGCTGTCCGGCAAGGCGTTTGGAGTCAGAACATCCACAGACACACCGAGGAGTTCACCGAGTTCGTGAGAAATAGCGCCAATATCGAGCAGGGTTGTCTCGGACGTTGGGTCGACCAGGATATCGAGATCACTGTCGTCTGTGTCTTGTCCCTGCAGGACAGAACCAAATACGCGGGCATTGCACGCGCGATGTGATTCGACCACGCGTCGAATGGCGGCACGGTTTAACGCGAGCGCGTCGGACGGTTTCATGAGTTTTTCTACCTCTGCTGGTATCTCCGGGGTTTCGCCGACCCTGTCGGATATTGTACGGTGGCTTTTCTCACGATAATAGGACTTATCACAAATAAATCCGAGAAATCGTACTTGCTATAATGTAATACAGGTGTATACTATAGCGCAAGTACACCCGAATGGACTTTTTATGGGACACAACAACAACCGAAACCCCCTGATTGCCCGCACCTCTCTCGAGCCCTCCGAGATGGTCGTCGACCTCTTCGCGGGCGGCGGCGGCATGTCGTGCGCCATCGAGCAGGCGGGTTTCTCGGTGGACGTGGCCATCAACCATGATGCCGAAGCCATTGCGATGCACACTGCCAACCATTCCGCGACCCAGCACTATGTGAGCGATGTCTTCGAGGTGGACCCGCGCCAGGCGACCCGCGGATGCCACGTAGGTCTCCTGCATGCCTCGCCGGATTGCCGGGATCACTCCCAGGCCAAGGGCGGCCAGCCGCGGCGCCGGAAGATTCGCGCCCTCTCTTGGGTGGTGCGGCGCTGGGCAGGCCAAGTGCGCCCGCGCGTGGTCACGCTCGAGAACGTGAAGCAAATCCAAGCTTGGGGGCCTTTAGTCGCAAAGCGCGATCCGGCGACCGGGCGGGTTGTACGCCTCGATGGGTCCGTGGCCGCCCCAGGCGAACGGGTGCCGCTGTCCGAGCAGTATCTGGTTCCGGATCCCCGGCGGGCCGGGCAGACCTGGCGGGCCTTCCTGCGGTCGTTGGAATCCCTGGGTTATGAGGTCGAGACCCGCGTGCTGTGTGCCGCGGACTATGGCGCGGCCACCACGCGCAGCCGCCTCTTTCTCGTCGCCCGGTGCGACGGAGAACCGATCCGGTGGCCAGTCCCGGTCCGGGCCAAGACCGCCACTCGCGAGCGTCCCCGGTGGCGCGCGGCCGCCGAGTGTCTGGACTGGTCCCAGCCCTGCCCGTCGATATTCACCCGGCGCAAACCGTTGGCCGAGGCCACTTTACGGCGCATCGCCAAGGGGCTCAAAAAATACGTCCTGGATAGCGCCGAGCCCTTTATCGTCCCCGTCGCGTCGGCGCCGGAAAATCCTGCGGAACAGGTCTCTGCTGCCCATGCCCCGGTCTTGCTGCCGATAACACATCAAGGTGACGATCGGTGCCATGATGCCCGGGAGCCGCTGCGCACGATCACCAGTGCCCACCGCGGGGAGATGGCTATGGCGTCCGCCTACCTCATGCAGGCCAATGGCGGTTTCAATGTCACAGTCGGCCGCGACCCGCGGGAACCCCTGACGACGGTCACGAACACCGGCAGTCAGCAACAACTGGTCATGGCGTACTTGGCCCATCTGCGGCAACACTGCGACGCCCGAGACGTTCAGGATCCCCTGCAGACCATCAGTGCCGGCGGGGAGCACCACGCCCTGGTCGCGGCTTTCCTGATGCGCCAATTCGGCAATAGCGTAGGTTCAGACGCCCGCGCCCCCGTGGGGACGATCATGGCCGGTGGGGCCGGCAAGACCGCGCTCGTGGAGTGCGCAGTCTCCCGCCAAGACACAGAAGGGGCCTTGCGGGCCGCGGCTTTCCTGATGCGCTATTACAGTGAGGGTGGCCAATGGGGTGATCTGCGTGATCCGGTCGACACGATGACCACCAAAGACCGGCTGGCTTTGGTCACGGTCACGATCCAAGGGGTCCCTTACATCATCGTCGATATCGGCCTGCGCATGCTGACCCCGCGGGAGCTGTATCGCGCCCAGGGCTTCCCGGACAGCTATGTCATCGACCGGGACTACCAGGGACGGCCTTTGAGCAAGTCGGCGCAAGTGCGCATGGTCGGCAATTCCGTGTCGCCGCCGCCGGCGACGGCCTTGATCAGGGCCAACTTTACGCCGCGCCGGCGCGCGCAGGCGGCATAACGGTAAACACGTTGGTTAGACAAAGGAGAACGCAAATGACCGCAAACACTTCAATGACACCTTTCCCGGGAACCGCTGACTGGTTGGGCGTAAGGGCCGCCGCTACCAAGACGCACGACGCAATCTGGCAAGCCCGTCAGAGCGCCATCCATTGCCGGTGGTACGAAAGGGAGTGGGCGGAGCCTGTAGTGCTCGCGCTGACACTTGTCGGCATGGTGTCTCTTTTTACGCAGCCGGTCTCTTATCTTTGTGAGGTCGTAGTGGGAATACTCCTCTTGCTTCCCCCTGGCCTCATCGCCGGCGCGAGCGCAGCACGAAAAAATGCGCTGGCCCAGTCTTACAAGTCCCCTTTGACGGACGCCGAACTGCAATCTGTAGCGTTCTTGCCCATCTCTTCCAAAACTCCAGGATGGGACGGATGGATGGCGGCCGCTGCCGATCACAGACTGGGGCTCGCGGATCTTGAGAATCTGATCCGCGCCATTGATGACCATCAGGAGGTCGAGCGCCAGCGCCGGGTTTTACGACACCAGAACCAGATCGTCTTTCGTGACCAGGAAACAGAGGGGTCTACTGCATGACCGAGCCTACGCCGCAGGACTCTACCGTCCTTGTCGCCTCTCTTCGGGCCGAGAATGCCACCCTGCGTGACCGGGTGCAACGGCTGGAGATTCGCCTGGAAATGGTGGATCAGGACGAGGATGGGGCCAAGTCGCTTCGTTTCGACGAATCGGCCGACGGAATCGCCTGCCGTGACGAGACTATCTGTCTCCAGGATCAGAATATCGACCGGTTGCGGGCAAAACTCGAGGCCTTGACGGGCGCCCAGGGGTTGGCCATGGTCTTCGGCAACCATGAGCCCGACCCCCTGAATCGTTTGATGCAGTGGGCCGATGTGTGGGACGACGAATACCCTGGCAAGAATCATCCGGTAGCCGAGTCCCTGCGAACTTACGCCGCAGCCTGGCGCGCGGAACGGGCGACGCGACAGGCGCCCGAGAAAGACCTCAAGCAGACAATAGCGGCCATAAAGGGTAAACGCCCACCCATCGGTGACGAGGATCCCGAAAACGACCCCTTGGCCCGCATGATGCGCTACGCCGATCGGTGGTCCACGGAGTCTCCGGATCACACCTGTGCGGACAAGATTCACCCCATCACGGCTGCGTTGCGCATCTATGCCAACGAGTGGCGTGCGGAGCGGGCCGCCCGGCAGGCGTCCGAGAAGGATTACGAGGAGACGATCGCGGCCCTCGAGAGGAAGGTGGCCTCCTTGGCGCCCCACGAGACCTGCGCCTGCTCTTACGATCGCCCGGAGGATGTGTGCCTGCACCATGCGCCGGAGATCATCCGGTTGCGAGAGGCGGTGGCGGCCTTGCAGGCGCGTGTGGAGGACCTCGAACGTGACACGAAAGGACGTGCGCCATGACCATTGATGAATACAAGTGGAAACGGGAGTTTGATCTTGCGTTATCATCCGTTAATGGGTTCGGTGAATTGCGCCGCTTACTCAGAAAAAAAGGCGGTGAGGCCCTGTCTGACCTCAAAAACGTGAACATGCTTGAGGCAGCCGCGTGGGGCCGGAAGTCCCGCCTGGAAAAGATCATCGCAGAGGGTGCTGATCCCAACGCCTTCAACGGTCGCGCTCTTGAGAACGCTGCTTTCGCTGGACGAACAGAGTGTGTGCGAGTCTTGTTGGATCATGGCGCAGATGCTCGCGCCAACGAGTCCCTCGCGGTATGCTTCGCAGCCATTCGCGGCGATGCAGATATCGTCAGAATGCTCGTCGCGGCCGGGGCGGATCCGAAGACGCGCAATCATTCCGCGCTTCCCGATGCGATCGGCAGTGGTAACGACGATTGCGTCCGTCTCCTGCTGGAGTATGGGCTGGATCCCCGGAAACAAGAAGAGAACATCCGGTGGAACATGGGTCGGATAGCCAAACAGGCCAAGATAAGCCATGGAGGACCCATAGCGCGGTTCACGCGCTGGCTGAAGCGCAAAATCGGTATACCTTGCCCTGCTGCGTATCGCATCACACCGCAAAATGGCGTCCCGCCCTATATCAAGTATGCCCCTCCCAGTTTTTGGGAGTCACGCACATGCCAGGTGGAGAAGATCCAGGAGTAATGGGTATGGTATCCAAAACAAAAAGCTCCAGCGAACCATCGACCATCAGCGCCGAAGACCGGGACAATCTGCACCACATGCTGGGTGTGGGCGCCCATATCCCAAAAAGACGGTGGGGATTCCGTAACTACTATGCCTGCGGGCTCGCCGACCTGCCGAGCTTGGAGCGCCTGGAGGCGGCAGGACTCGTGCGCCGCGGACAGCCGTATGAGGATGGCTATTACTTCCAGGCCACCGAGGCCGGTTGTGCCCTGGCGGGACTCAATGCCCGCCAACGGCGGGAGGCCTTGGGGTGGCCCGTGACGGCGGTCTTGCGGCTTTAGGCCAACCGGGAGCAGCAGGATGTGAGTCCCAGGATTTTACCTGTCTCACACCATCTAACAGTAGCTGAGAAAAATTGACAAAGTGAACAAGATGCCCGGAGAAACATTTGCCTCAGCCGAGGACTACCAAAAGTTTTCCTCAACCCAGAAACAGCAGGGAATGTGCTTAATAAACGAGATCAAGCTAGAGCCAAGAATGAAGGTTTTAGACGTTGGGTGTGGTAATGGTCTGACCACACTGGAGTTGCTGAGAAAAGAGCCTAGCATCGCTATTGATGCCTTCGATATCTCAGGCAATATGATCGAACTATCTCAGACGAACTTGCGGAAATCTCATTTCGCGAAATGGAACGTCCATTTTTTTGTGCAGGATGCGGAAACATTCGTAGCCGAAGACGTTTACGACCTTATCGTTAGTAACGCCGCATTACATTGGGTAAGAGACGGAAGGCGCATGTACAAAATCTTGTATGATGCGTTAAAGGAAAATGGGTCCATCGCCGTACACCAAGGGGGGTACGGTTGTTACCGAGGACTCCATAGTCTGGTACACAAGGCTATAAACGAGACACATTTGACAGACCACTTCGCGGATTGGTCGTATCCCATCTTTTACCCAAAAAAGGAAGAGATGGAACAGATATTGCGGTCGATCGGATTCCTGTCCGTGCGCATCGTGTGTGTCGAGTCAGACGGGATGGAATACCATACGCTCGTGGAGGATTTTATCAACGCAGGCATGCTGCCATATTTTAG
>JAJZZU010000057.1 GCA_021797365.1 Pseudomonadota bacterium
GGCCAAGCCAGGATGGCCATGGGGACCCAAGCGATCGCGGGTATCGGCCGCGTCAACTCGATATAGGGCGCTATGATAAGCCGCATGAAGGTGCTATAGCCCATCGCGACCCCCGCGGCCACACCCACTATCGTCGCCAGACCAAAGGCAATCAGGATCCGGTACATGCTCCAAAAAATGTCGCGCCAGAATATCTTGGTTACGACCACGGCCATGAACGCATGAAAGACCGCGACAGGCGTTGGTATGTTCGAGAAGTCCAGGATGAACCTCACGTGCGACTCGGTCAGCCACTGCCATAAAGCCAAGCCCGCTATCATGGACAGCAGGGGAATGAGGCCGGCCTTCCAGCCGGTCTCCCTTATCACTGACTTGGCCTTCCTGAACATGGCGGCGATCCCGATAGGTTTTTCCTGACCATGGCGGCGTGCTTCCTTCACACCATCAGAGACACTAGTCGGCGCTGGTCTAGGCATGATCTCGCTCATAAAATCCTCCGACTTTCTCGCTGTCATCCGCACGATCACAAAAACAGGCCGCGAGCCTGCTTTCCTCGCGGCCCATGATGGCCCTAGACCTTGGCCAGGATCTGCTCATAGGTGTAAACGGAGCCCTTGGGGGTCGCCTTCTTGGCGCCGGACTCCGTCATATAGGCTACGACTTTGCCCCCGTCCATCGTATAGAAGGCATAGTTTCCAAAGAGCTTCAGGCCCGTGTCATGGTCATACACATAGAGCGCGTTTATCATCTCGTGTTTCGCGTCTGCGGTCTTGGCCGCAAGCAGCATGCTCTTTACGCTGCCGTATTTATAAATGCCTTTGCCACGCAGCCAGAGCTCGGGCTTCATGCCGATATTGGACTTGGGGCTGTAAGGCGCGCCCAGGACCTTCTCGTAAGGTATCCCCATTTGCTGGTAAGCCGTCTTCAGGTAGCCGGTCTTTACCCACTTCTTCATATTGAGCGGCGGGATATCAGCGTATTTGGCCAAGATGGAATGATCGTAGTTCAAGGTGCTTACCCACTTGGGCGTGATCGCGGGATTCAATGTGAGGTAGCCGCCGTGACTGAAATAAAGGTAAAGCACTTCTTTTGGTATCATGGTCCACTTCGACAGCATCTTGCTGGCCTTGTAGGGATTTTCCGCAATCCAACGATCAGCGGCTATGACCGCCTTTACATAGGCCACGACGACCTGAGGGTATTTCTTCGCAAAAGACGAGGTGACGACCGCTCCGTGCAGGTAGGGGACATGGGTCGATGCGCCGTTATAGATCATGCGCCCCACGTGCTTGTATTCCATATACTCCGATATGGGACAGAAATCGGCGTGCGCTGCGATCTTATGGGCGGTAATGGCGGCAATGCCGGCCATGGGACTTTGGTTTACGATATGCAGTTTTGAAATCGGGATGTGCTCGTCAGCCGCCATTTCGTAGAGCATCCCCCACGACGAACTCCCCACCGGGGTCGATATGTCCTTTCCTTCGAGCTCTCTGACATTCCTGATAGGAGAACTGACGGGTACGTCTATGCCGTTGCCCGCGCCGTCCAGGTTATAGCCCGTCATGGTTATGAGATAAGACCGCTTGGACGGCGTCTGCTGAAACTTGGCGCCATTGACCACAAGTGGGTAATCCCCCATGGTGCCGAAGTCCAACTTACCGGCCATCATCATATTTGTTATAGGTGCCCCTGAGCTGTAATTGCGCCAGACAATCCTATATTTCACGTGCGCGTACTTCCCCGTATGCGGGAGGTATTTATCGAGGAGCTTCAGGCCCTTTATGGCACTACCAGCCGGGTAGGTATCCGTGCACATGCTTTGATAGCCGATGCTTATGGTTATGGTCTTTGCAAGGGCAGCGGAGCCAAGGCAGAGCCCGCAAAGGGCAAGGCTTAATGTAGTGCGCGACATTGGCGATCCCCATCATATTGGAACGAGTACCTACACGCAGAGCAATAAGCGTACCAGCGTCAGTAATCGGCAATTTTATTGAAATACCCACGTTACTGCGTGGTTGCGCGAAAGCCCTTGCCGCAAAGACGCGCACCAACGCAGAGCGCGCGGGTATCCCATGCCTCGCACTGGTGCGAAGCAATCGCTCCCGTCCTGATCGTTGGGCCTCGTCCACACTCATCCCCGGGGATGGCCTTGTGGTTGCGTGCAACTCAGGCAGCCCGGCTTCGTGAGGCCGTTTGTTTTTTCGCGTGCCCAAAGGCCATGCTCAAGAGATGTCATGGCGCATGATGGAGGTGCTTTGATCAACCCGAGGTCATGAACGGCGCTTTAACGGCACCTCGCGAGCACAACCTTTCTCCGCCGTGGCGTAATGCCCGGCGCGGCCCGCCTCTTCCTGGGCGAGCGCGCGGCCTGGACCGGTGCGATAGGGGGGCGACATGCGGGCGACACCGGGCGTCATGGGTCTTTATAGAGGGGTGGGCTGCCAGTCTTTTCTAGGAATAATGAGGCCTATGGTAAACCCGCAAGGCTAGGGGCATGGCCTTTGGGAAAACTCATGGGCGCAACAATCTTGGACAAATAGACGGCGGAAGGCAGGGGCGCGGCGTCAAGGGGCCGGGGTCTTCCAGGCAGCTCCGGGCCGCCCGGACCGCAATCGGCATCAACCCCCTCGTGGTCCGAAGGATAAGGCCCCTGGCCGCTTCAAAACGTTTTGGGAACGTAGGCCCTGGACTCGCGCCATCTTTTCAGGGTCGCAAGCCGCAGGCGCATGTAAAGACGCTGGCCGCGATTTGCGTTCCGCGCCACCAATAGCTCGTCGACCTTTTTTTGCATGTCGCGAAGCGTCGCCTTACCATCCCGGAAAGACGACCCGTCGTGGCAATAGCTGCAATAATGGGGATGGACCTTGGGTTTCTTGTCGTAGAAAAGGGGCATGCCGCAACTCTGACACCGATTACGCTCGTTTCTCAGTATCTTCATCGCGCCCTTCATGATATTCGTCTCGCTTATCATAAATATGCCTCAACCGTGGTTTTGCTGTCGTATATGGTCTAGCCATTGGCTCGATATCTGATCCAGAAGACGATTTTGGGTCTGTCTTGCCGTGAGATGATCAAGGTCCACGCAGGCCAGAGGCTGATCCTGGCCGGCGCACGAGAAGACCGCCTTCGTCCGTTGCCCGGTGTCGGGGTCGATGTGCCATTGCAGGCACTGCGCGCACACCCCCTTCATCATGCATTGCATGGGGCTACCGACCGTGGCCGTCACCTCGATGTTCGGAGCAAAATAGTGCGTAAGATCGCCCTTCAAGGCACGTTGAAAGGCCTTGAGCAGGCTGGTCGAGCCCATGACCATGAGACGGTCGACCGCGGAAAGGGCGATGCCCGACCCATCCTTGGGTCCCACGGCGCCATCACCATAGGCCTTGAGCAGTGCGACCATGTCGCTTGCGCTTTGGGCACAATCCTGCGGCCGCCGCGCGGGGATCCGCGAGCCGCTTCCCGTACACCAGATGATTTGATCGGCGGCGGCCTCGAGCTCGTCCTGATAATCCAACTCGTTTGCGCGGGAGAGCGCCGCGACATACAAGACGCGGTTGCCGGCGGCCCGCAAGGCGGGCCCTATATCCAGCATCACAGCCGCCCCCCAGCGGCCGGCTATTACGAGGATGGTCTGGCCCTTGGGGATGTCGGTCGGCGCCCCGGTGGGCCCCATGAGAACCAGGGGATCACCCGGCTTCAGGCGCCCGACGAGCCTTTGCCCGGTTCCCCACTGCAAAACGAGAAGCCTGATTGCATCACCTACCACGCCCGCGCCGCTTACCGTGAGCACCGGGATCTGTAAGCGGGTGTCGCACTCGATGGGACTTGTGGCCTCGAATGTCTGCAGTCGAAAGAACTGGCCGGGCCGAAAGTTACGCGCGGCAAGCGGCGCCTGTACCCAGAGCTCGACTACGCCCGGCCGACTGCAATCGACCGCTTGCACGCGCGCGGTCAGGGCCTGCGCGAGGCCTTCCTGAAAGGTCGCGAGATCATCCTTGCGCGGGACTTGCCCCTCCATGACCGCCATCACCTGCGGGTAGGCGAACTTCGCAGAGGCAATGGCCTTGACGACGCTCCCATGAAAGACCGGGTGCGTGTCGCCTATGAAGCTCACGCGCCGAGACCCCTTGGTATACGAGGTGAAAGGGCCTGGGTTCGGGGCCTTGATATGGGCCGACACGGGCACCTCCCGCAGCCCGTCCGCGCCGGCGACATGGGTCTTGAAGTGCGTGCCATCGAGCGCAAAGGTCCCCGGGTATTCCCGTTCATAGATGGTATTGGGAACCGTGCCGGCGGCGATGAAGACGGCGCGCGCAGGCAAACTGACTTCGGGACAGTCCTGGCCGCTTTCATCGGTCGGCGCGCCCATGCGCTTAAAGATCATGCTCTTGACATGGCCATAACCATCGGTCTCGGCCCGTAGCGGCTCCAGGCACTCGGCGTAGCTTAGGCCCTCTTGCATGGCCTTGATGAGTTCCTCGTGATTTCGGGTGTAGGCCGGCGATTCTGTCATGGCCTTGCGGTAGACCAGGGTGACCCCGCCGAAGGACCGTAAGAGCGGCGCGAAGTCCGGCGCCTCGCCGGCTTTGGCTGCGCGCAATCGCTCCTCTCGTATGAGCCTGCCATGCTCAAGAAATTCGTCCCGTATCTGTCTATCCTCGAGGCCAAGGCCTGCCTCTAGCTTCTCGCCACAGCCCCCCACCTTCATGGCCTCGTGACGGGCATAGACCTTCTCGACCTGACGGACGTAGTAAGCCTGGACCTCGGTTGCGGTATCGACCGCCGTAAGCCCACCGCCAATGACCACCGCCGGAAGACGCAGCTGCAGGTTGGCAAGACTGGTCTTTTTTCCCGCACCCGTGAGTTGCAAGGCCATAAGAAAGTCGCTTGCCTGACGGATGCCGCGGGCCAAACCCTCACCCATGGCCACGGTCCGCGGCAAGCCCGCGCCGGTGGCAATGCAGACATGGTCGAATCCGAACGCCCACGCGTCATCCAGGGTCATGGTCCCCCCGAGCCGCACGCCGCCAAAGAGCTGAAAGCGCTCGCGGCGCGCAAGGCTTACGTATATGAGCTTCAGAAAATTCTTATCCCAGCGTACCGTGATCCCATATTCGGCGACCCCGCCGAACCCCAAGAGGACGCGCTCATCGAGGTCTTCTTGCATGGCCTGAAAATCGCGCACGGGCCCTTCGATCAAGGTCGCCGCGAGCGGTTCGATCTTGAGCCCGTCTATGGCCACCACCGCGCAACCTTCCTGGGTGAGATAATGGGCCATGGTAAAGCCGGCCGGCCCAAGGCCCGCCACGAGGACCTTGCGGCCCTTATAGGGCTTGGGCAGATACCCTTGATCGCGCAGCGGGTTCCAGCGCGTGAAGAGGTCATAGATCTCGACCCCCCAAGGCAGATTCAAGACATCGGTCAAGACCGAGGTCTCCACCGCCGGGATATTGACCGCATCCTGTTTTTGATAAACGCAGGACTTCACGCAGTCATTGCAGATGCGATGACCCGTGGCCGGTATCATGGGATTATCCACCATGGCCATGGCCAGAGCCGCGACGCCCAGGCCGTCCCGCTTCAATAGCTGCATCTCGGAGATCTTTTCACCCAACGGACAACCGGCCAGGACGCCGCCGAAGGCGTCGACCTTGAATGCGTCGCCTGGAACCCCCTTTTTCTCGGGGAAGCCCTTGGAACAAAAGTCCCCCTCGTGATCGTGACAATAAAGGCAATAATGCACCTCGGCTTGCACCGCGCGCGCGTCCATGCGGGTGTCCGTCAGGTGAAATCCATCGCGCCTGCGAAGCGTGGAGTCGGGGGCCCTTTGGACTAAGAGCCCGTCATTTGTCATGACGTGGTTCAACGGCACCAGCCGCGAGGGGTCGATATGTTGCGGCAGACGAAAGCTTCGCCAGCCAGACACCATGTCGGCGGCGTCAGGTTCAGTGAGGCACAAGGCGCACAGGCGGGTCAGGCGCGCAATCTCTTCGGCCCACCCCGTTTCGTCCACAAGCCAACCCATGCCGAGGCGCGCCGTAGCCCACTCCTGGTCTTTTGTCGCAAACCCCTCTTTTGCGAGCACGGTTTTAAGCCAGGCCTTCAGTTCGCCAAACTCAAGTCCTTCCTCGCCCCGGTAGCGCCTTGCGCGGCGCAGCACGAACTCTTTTTTAAAGGCCATGATCACATCATGGCTGCGCGTTTGCGCCGCCAATGCCTCGACCTCGGCCTCTATGCCAAAAAGACGCGCCACGAAACCCTCGAAATGACGGGCAATGGCAAGCCGAAGCGTGCTTTGCACGGGCAAAGACCAGTCCCCCAGGCCCGATCGCCACTCCCGGAGCCGGAACTTAAGATCCGCATCGCGCGCCCCAAGATACTTCAGAAAATCGTCATCCAGGCGCAAAAGACCGGAATCACTGCGGATATCGGCATAGTCGTAGCCGTCTGCAAGCTCCAGGGGGGCCGAGAGCCCGGTGTCGCTCTCGCGCCTGACGGCCCTTATTTCGTCCATCGGACCGAGTCCTCCACGAGCAAGAGCGCTCTTTTATGGGCACGACCGTCCCACTGATCGGCATCCGGCAAGGGCGGCTTCTTTTCGGTGACGACCGGCCACTCCTGAGCCAGCCTCGCATTGATGGCGAGATATTCCTGGTGTTCATCCGGCAGGTCCCCGTCTTTGAAGATGGCCGAGGCCGGGCATTCCGGTTCGCACAAGGTGCAATCGATGCACGCGACGGGATCGATCACGAGGAAGTTCGGGCCCTCGTGGAAACAATCGACGGGGCACACCGCAACGCAGTCCATATACTTGCATTGGATACAATTATCGGTCACGACAAAGGTCACATCACACTCCTTCTAGGCCATCTCGATCTTGGCAATCGCCCAGGACGCGAGCTTCTTCACATCCGGATCCCTATCCTTGAGCGCCTCCCGAAGCCAGGGGAGCGCGCGCGCATCCCCGATCTCGCCCAGGCAAAGGGCGGCCTCTTTGCGAACATTGCTCACGGAATAAGAAAGCATCTCGGCCGCGGCCCCCATCCCCTCCTTGTAGCGGATACGCCCCAAGGCGGTCAGGATCTTGGCCATCACTTGCCAGTAGGTCTCTGTGCCCAAGGCGCCCACGAGCGCGGGTCCGGCCTCGATGGCTTTTAGCTTGGCGATGGTAGCCGCCGCCTCCTCCCTCACCTGCCAGGCGGTGTCCTTGAGCCCGCGGACCAAGGCCCCGACAGTCTCCGCCGTCGACCGGTAGCCGAGCGCGCCCATGGCGGTGCGCCTGACCTCATGACTGGGATCAGTAAGGGCGGCGCCGGCCAGGTTTTGCAGGTAAGCCGGGTCCTGTAGGTAGCCCAAGACCCCGCTGCTCTCGATACGCACCTGCACGGACTCATCGGAAAGCCCGGAAAGCGCGTAGGGCGCGGCGCCGGCGATCCTGAGCGGTCTTACCGCCCGCAGCACCGCGGCCCGCACAAAGGCCTGGTCCGAGGAAATGTAGTCCTCATAGAGGTCTTGCAAGCCCTCTTCATTGCACTCAGCCAAGGTCTCCGCCGCCGCCTTTCGCACGAGCTCGTCTTCGTCATAAAGTAGCTTCAAAAGGGGCGGCAGCATGTGCGGCCCCGGAATCTCGGCTATCGCCCGCGCGGCCTCGGCGCGCACGACGCCGTCGGTATCCTCAAAACCCTCGAGGATGACAGCGATAGCCTCGGGTTCATCAAGTTCGATGGCATTCATTACCGCCAAACGTCGCGTATCGGCATCGCGACTTTGCGTGGCCTCCTTAGCTTCCATGGCATCCTCCAATGATCAATGGCTCGGTGAAGCGCCGTGCGCGCATATCCTTACTTCAGGAGATAGGGTATTTCGACGGTCACGGCATGGGTCGGGCAATCGACCTCGCAGGGGGTGCAGTACCAGCATTCGTCGTACTGCATCAAGGCGACGCCACGCTCTTTATCGATGACCAAGACATCCAGCGGACAGACGTCGACACACACGGTGCAGCCCTTGGCCGCAATGCACTTCTCCGGATCTATGCTGACCGGGACCTTGACCTTCAAATTTGTCGTTGGCATGAGATTCCCCACATCGTGTGATTTAAGCGATATCTTTTGCGAGCACGCGCAGCCTGTCGTAGGCATGCTTTTCCGTAGCCTCGGGCTCGTAGACATAGGGCTCGATCGGCAGCCTCTTGCAGGTCTTTTCGCCGTTTTCGTCCTGATAGAGCTGGACGTGGCAGAACCAGTCCGCATCGTTTTTTTCGGGGTGGTCGACCCGATAGTGATAAAGGCCCCACCGACTCTCCGTCCGGTACAAGGAGGCGGTGGCCGCCATTTCTGCGCAGTCCAGGATGTCAAACACCTCCAAGGCCCGCAAAAGGTTGTGCGGGCAATCGGCTGAGAGCTCGGATAGATCCTCGCGCACCTCGGCAAACCGTCGCAGCGCGATCTCCATCTTTCTCGTCACCTTCGGCGGCTGGAGGTAGTCGTTGACAAGCCGCCTGATCTTGAATTCGGCCTGGTAGGGGGTGATCCCGCCTGAGCGCTCGAGCGGCGCGCGGATGCGGCCTAACTCCCGATCCACATAGCCCTTGTCGTACTGACCGAAAGACACCTCCTTGCAATAACGCGCGGCGCCGACGCCCGCGATCTCACCGTAGACGAACGCACCCAACATATAGTTGTGCGGTACGCAGGCGACGTCCCCGGCCGCGTACAGGCCCGCTATCGTGGTCTCGGCATGCTCGTTCACCCAAATGCCGGACGCACTGTGGCCGCTGCAAAGACCGATCTCCGAGATATGCATCTCGATCATGTCTTTGCGGTAATCCGTCCCACGATTGGCATGAAACCGGCCACGGCTTGGTCGCTCATTGGTATGAAGGATGTTTTCAATCGTGGTGATTGTCTCTTCGGCCAAGTGATTGACTTTGAGGAATACGGGACCATTTCCGCCCTGTAATTCCTTGAAGAACTCCAGCATCATCTGGCCGCTCCAGTAATCGCACTCGATAAAGCGCTCACCGCGCGAATTAGCCGTGTAGCCGCCAAGCGGACCGGTCACATAGGCGCAGGCAGGCCCGTTGTAGTCCTTTATGAGCGGATTTATCTGGTAACACTCTATGCCCGACAACTCAGCCCCCGCATGAAAGGCCATGGCGTGGCCGTCGCCCGCATTCGTCGGGTTTTCGTAGGTCCCGAAAAGATAGCCTGAAGACGGGAGGCCCAAGCGTCCCGCGGCCCCCGTGCAGAGGATGACCGCCTTGGCCTTGATTATGGTGATCTCGGCCGTTCTCGTATCGACCGCCATGACGCCCACGACCCGCCTCGCATCATCGACCAATATCCGCGTCACCTTGTAGCGGTTGGTGATCTCCACCCGGTTTTTCCTGAGCTGGCGGTAGAGTATCCGTTTGACGTGATGACCCTCTGGCATGGGGAGGACATAGTTGCCGAGGTGATGGACCTTTTTGACGGCGAATTCCCCGGTATCGTCCTTTTCGAACTTGACACCCCATTTATCCAGCCGCTGTATCATCTGGAAGCTATTGGTCGCATACGCCAATATGGCTCTTTGGTTTACGATTCCGTCGTTGGCTATGGTGATCTCGCGCACGTATTGCTCCGGCGTCGAATGGCCAGGAATGATGGCGTTATTGAGGCCATCCATTCCCATGGATATGGCGCCACTGCGTTTGACGTTGGCCTTTTCTATCAGCAATACCGATAGCGATGGGTCGGATTCTTTTGCTCGTATGGCTGCCATGGGCCCGGCGGTACCACCGCCTACCACGAGCACATCCACTTGTCGTTCCTGTACGTTCACATCCATCATCTTTTCCTCGCATGCCGCTCAAGGGTGATCCGATACTTCAAGGCGTCCGCCCTGCAATAGAGATGCTCATAATCGATGGGCACGTCATTTTCGGTATAGGTAAGGCGCTCGAGCTTTAATATCGGGGAACCCTCCTCGACCTTTAAGATCCGCGCTATGGTTTCATCCGCCAAGACCGCCTCGATCTGCAGGTCGGCCTTACCAAGCGGCGTTCCAAACTTGTTCTCGAGGAGCGAAAAGATGTCCTTGGATGAGAGGTCCTCCATAAGCAAGGCCTTTCCTATGTGGCTTGGCACATAGGTCACATCCAAAGATACGGGTTCGCGATTCAAGTAACGCACCCGCCTTAACTCCGTGATGTTCGAAATGTCGATGTTGAGCTTCTCGGAGGCGATCTTGTTATCAGTGCTGTCCTTGGACGCGATGATGGCCGAAAAGGTCTCGTAGCCCTTGGCGACCATGGCTTCACCAAAGCCCTGCAAAGACACGAGGTCCTGCGTGGCTTTGGGGCGTGACACAAAGGAACCCTTACCGGGGATCTTAAAGATGAGGCCTTCTGTCTGAAGGTCTCTCAGCGCCTGGCGGACCGTGGTGCGGCTGACATGAAAGAGCTGGATCATCTCGCTTTCGGACGGCATCTGCGCATGCGGCGCGTAGGTGCCGTTCAGGATATCGGACCGAAGCCGCTCTTTGAGCTGGAGATAGAGCGGTCGTATGGCGGTGACGTTCGAATCATCGGATTTCACTGAGCTCATGCCTGGCGTTCCCTTTTGAGACGGGCCTATTGGTACAGGTAGCAATAGTCATGCCGTCTCGCGTCTGCGCTTGTATGCAAAATAAAGCCAATAAAACCGCGCGAAAGCGAAGGTGGCCCGAAGGAAGGGGCCCTGGTACTGCCATAATGTTGGGCAGTGGTGCAAGAACGTGCGCGTAGGTGGTGCAAGCCGGCCACAGGCCGTGAGATCGGCGCGAAACAATCCTTGCGGACCCGCGGCCACCCGCCTGGCCCTACACCCCCGCAGGCTACA
>JAJZZU010000058.1 GCA_021797365.1 Pseudomonadota bacterium
AAAGATGCGCGTGAGGCGCTCGAGGTCTGTCAACTGCGGCGGACTTGAGGGGGCTTAGGAAGACCGCGAAACGGGTCCGCACGGCTTGAATCGTGGCCTGCTTCGCGTGTTGACAGGTGATGGTAAGGCACTGTTAATAAATAAAGGTGACAAGTAGGGGCCGTCTGCGGTAGGCTCTGGAGTCATGAGCGCGGCGATGGAGAGGTTGAGGCAGAAGTTTCGTACGGCGTGGCCGCATCTGGATGAGCGCACGCGACGGGTCATGGCCGCGAGCGAAGCTGTGAGCCTGGGCTACGGTGGCGTTTCGATCGTGTCGCGTGCCTGTGGTCTTTCGCGCAAGGCGATCCACAAAGGGATGCATGAACTGGAGGAAGGCGAGCCGCTGGTCGGGCGGGTCCGGCGAGTCGGCGCCGGCCGAAAATCCATCACGCAGTCCGACCCGGAGCTAGTGCAGACGCTGGAAGGGCTGATCGACGAGCAGACGCGTGGCGACCCGGAATCGGCGCTGCGTTGGATCTGCAAGAGCACGCGCGCCATCGCCCAGGAACTGGCGGAGCAGGATCATCCGATCAGCCACGTGAAGGTGGCCCAGGTTCTTCATGATCTGGACTACAGCCTGCAGAGCAACCGCAAGACCGAAGAGGGTGCGGATCACCCGGACCGGGATGCCCAGTTCCGCCATATCAATCTCACGGTCAAGCGCTACCTCCGGCACGGGCTGCCGGTCATCTCGGTGGATACCAAGAAGAAGGAGCTGATCGGCAACTATCGCAACGCTGGGCAGCAATGGCGTGCGAGCGGGGAACCGCTCCCCGTCCAAGGCCACGACTTCTCGGGACCGGACGTACCCCGGGCTTTTCCCTACGGCATCTACGACATCGGCCGCAACGCCGGTTTTGTGAACGTGGGGACCGATCATGACACGGGCGCCTTCGCCGTGGCCTCGATTCGAGGCTGGTGGCGCGCGGAGGGGCGCCGTCTCTACCCCGATGCCAAGAAGATTCTGATTACGGCCGACGGCGGTGGCAGCAACGGGTGGAGGCTGCGGCTCTGGAAGCTGGAGTTGCAGAAATTCGCCGACCAGACGGCCCTAGCTGTGGCAGTCTGCCATTTCCCTCCGGGCACCAGCAAGTGGAACAAGATCGAGCACCGGCTGTTCTCGTTCATTTCCTCGAACTGGCGCGGTGAGCCGCTGCGCGATTACGAGACCATCGTCAAGCTCATCTCCGCTACTACGACAGCGAAGGGTCTCAAGGTCACGTGCCGACTGGATCGGCGGAAATATCCCACCGGCCGCGGCATCACCGACGAAGAGATGCAGCGCGTCAACCTGGAACGCGACAAGTTTCACGGCGAGTGGAACTATGTCATCAAGCCGAACGCGAAGGCTCGATGATTAACTTGTGACCTTTATTTATTAACGGCGCCTTAGTCCTAGGATGGCCGCAGGCCTATGAGGCCGGCTATCCCACGAGACCACACGGAGGACCGCATGGACGTCATCACCGCAGTAACATCCCGCCGCGCCATCAAGCACTTCGACCCGAGCCATAGGCTTTCGGAACACGACATCGACACCCTCCTCTCGCTCGCGCGGCTCTCGCCGACGGCGTTCAACATCCAGCACTGGCGCTTCGTGCTCGTGCAAGACCCCGCACTGCGCGAGGCCCTCCGCGCGGTCGCGTGGATGCAACCGCAGATCACCGACGCCTCACTGCTCATCGTGATCTGTGCCGATCTCAAGGCCTGGCAGAAACGACCGGAGCGCTATTGGCGCAACGCCCCGGCCGAGATCCGTGAGGGCCTCCTTTCGGCCATCGACAACTATTACCGCGACCGCGAGGTCGTGCAACGCGACGAGGCCATGCGCTCCTGCGGGATCGCCGCCCAAACCCTCATGCTTGCGGCCCAGGCCTTGGGCTATGACTC
Organism: Pseudomonadota bacterium; assembly: GCA_021797365.1. The sequence continues at coordinate 1,930 of JAJZZU010000058.1, forward strand.
GTGCCCCATGGATCTCGCGGATTTCGCCGAAGTCGGCCGCCTGATCCGACTCCCCGAGGATCATGTCATAGGGCTCCTTCTTGCCATCGGCAAGGGCATCCGCGAACCCTGGCCACGGGGCGGGGCCTTGGATAGTGACGAGGTCGTCGTCCGAAACCGCTTTTGATGGGCCCCGCTACCGAGGGCCCTCCCGGATAATACCGCGGGGATGAAAGCGCGCGGTGAGGCCCCGTCATTCGGGGGTCCACATACCAAAGCCCACCACCCATCACCGCCGGCGCGGGCATGGGGCGCCGGAAACGCCCGATACTTCCGTGTCGGTAGAGCGCGCCGACGAACCCCCTGGAGCAACAACGCACACGGGCGTGGCGCGATAAGGTCGCGCCCACGAACAAGCGACGATAAGATGACCAAGATATTTCATTGGGATAAAGGCTTGGATCGCGGGATCCGCGCGCCCGATGCCTTCCGTGTTCCTGTCACTATTTGGAATGTGCAATAGTCTCGTAATATTCTTTCTCCATCCTTGGCCGGATATCGTTACATGATTCCGTACAAGGGGGGAGTCGTGAACACCGATTTCTGTCGTTACCGCATTGTGCGCGTCCTGTTCCTCGCCAGCATCCTGAGTGATCCTGCCTTGGCGCACGCCGCGTCATCGGCCACCGGCAAGCCTGCGGCACAGGGTGTCGGCGGCCAGCGCAACGGCGTGCCGGCGGCGGGAGGCGAGAGAGGAAACCCCCAGTCCCTTTATGCGGACGACGCGTCCTTCATGGTAACCCCGCCGGGTCCGCTGCTCGTCTCACACCACCGCGACAAGGCCACCGGTCACGGACCGGCGACACCGGATGCTCAAGGGTCTGTGAACGTCGGCGAGGTCAATGCCGCATCCGGCCGGCGCGCGCCCCATTCCGCCCGCAAAAGGCAGCTCGCATCGAGTACCGCCAAGACAATCGTCGATCAGGCACAGATCGAGACCCTGGTCCCGCCCGGAGGCAGTATCGTGCACGCGCTCGCCACGGCCCCTGGCGTACAGATCCGAGGCTACGGTTCGGGCAACGGCGCCTCACGCTATCAGATCCGCATCAACGGTATCCAGGTCGGCTGGGCGCTATCCGGCGGCAATCCCGAAAAGAACGGCATCGCCGTTCTCTTTGATGGCATTCCTATGAATAACCCGCTCGCGCAATGGGATGGATGGGAGAGCGCGGAGGTCCCCATCGCCGAGATCTTCCAAGGGGTCACGGCCGTACAAGGACCCGGCAACCCGGCAAGCCGCTGGTATGACAGCATGGGTGGGACCGTGGATCTCCATCCCATCGAGCCCACACGCAAAAGCGGCGGACGGGTGAGCGTGGGCGGCGGCAGCTTTGACACCTACCATGCGTTTGCCCAGGCGGATTCGGGCGATTTCGGGGGGTGGTCGACGGTGGTGGGTGCGGGCTACACCCACTCCGGCGGATTCCGGGAAGGGCCTTATACGGGTCCGAGCGACGGCACGGCGGCGTTCATGAAGCTGCGCCGGGCGTTTCACGGAGGCAGCGCGAGCTTTGGCGGCTACTACTCCCGGGTGAATGAATATCGTCCCGATTACATCCCGGTGGCCCCCATCCCGGGCGTGTCCGTCAATGGGTACGGTGTCCCGGGAACCGCCTACAGCCAGGACACCAGCGGCTTTTATTACACCATCCCCCAAAGCCTGTACGCGAAGAACGACTTCGCGCATATGTGGCTCCTCTATGGCCGTCAGCGCTTCCATCTGGGGGCCGGCTGGCGACTCGGCAACGTCTTTTGGTATCGCGCCGGCTATCGTCATCACAACCGTCAGCGCTTTTACTACCCGGATTACGCCGGCATCAACAGCGAATATTACACGGGCGCCACCCGCACCTTTGGCGATCGCGTCGCGCTGCATTGGCAAAATGCCTGGAACGACATGACGGTCGGCGGCTATTACATGCACGAGCGCTTCCACAGTCTGTATTACGGTTACAACCCCGCCCTGTTCCAGAGCTCCGCGAGTCTCCCGCTGTTCGTGGCGGATTATTACGATTACTGGGATGGGGCCGTGGCGTTCGCGCAAGACACCTTGCGGCCGTTGCCGGCCTTGCGCATCACCCCCGGCGTGAGCCTCATGAACTATCGCGTGCAATTCGTCAACAACAGCCTCGGTGGCGTACCTCCCGGGGCCTCGCCGATCGCCATCTATGACGCCGCGCGCAATAACGACAATTCGTATACCAAGCTCGCACCGAGCCTGGGCATGAACTACCGCCTCACACGCAGCCTACACGCCTTTTTCACATGGGCGCAGAACTATCAGACGGCCCCGGCCTCGGCATACGGCAACTATCAGGCGCACCCCACGGTGCCGCCGAGCGCCCCTACGCGCGTGAATAGTGAGATCGGTGGACTGAAACTCGACCGGGGCCCCCTGCGTGGCCAATTGAGCGCCTTCCATGTCGCCCTCAGTAACGCCGTCCTGTCGACCTTCCTGCCCTCGCTTGCGATCACCGAGAACGCCGACGTGAGCGCCGTCTATAACGGCGCGAACCTCGACCTGCACTATGGCCGCGAGCTCGGTTGGCAGGACCTCGCCAGCGCCACGGTAGAACACGCCTACTACCCCCACTACGTCACCGCTGGTACGACCGTGCTGGGTGCCTCGATTCCCAATATCCCCACGTGGCTTGTCACGCTCGGCGCCGGCTATCGCTGGTATGCCGATCACACGACGTTTTCGGCACGCCTATGGGATAGCTACAACGGCCAGCAGTACCTGTTCTCCAATCTCACCAATCTGCCGACGACGACCACCACCCAGGGTGCCTACAATGTCGTAGACCTCCGGCTCAGTGCGCGTATCGCCGTCCTAAGCGATGCCGCCCATGGACTGAAGGACGTGCGGGTAAGCCTCTTGGTGAGCAACCTGTTGGATCGCCACTACAACGCCATGGAGTACATCAGCAGTGGCGGGGAACTTGGGCCCACAAGCGCCGGCGCGGTACTGGCGGTGCCCGCAGCCCCGCGCGCGCTCTACGCCAACCTGAGCGCGCGTTTCTAAATCATCACAAGGGCCTTGCTCTCATGACCGTTCGCATTCTCCGAAACCACCTGGTTCTGGCCTCGCTCGCGGCCCTTGCGGTCATGATTACGCTGTCTTATCCCGCCCATGGCCACGCGCCACGCCGCCGCCGCGGCCCCACTGTCCTCCACGCCGTCACCATCGACGCTCGAAACCGCGACCTCTATACCCATATCCTGCCCACTGGCCGCAGGCTGGACCCGGTCGGGATGATCAATGGCACGCCCGATTTCCCCACCGCGGTGGTGCCCTTCGCGCACGGCGTGGCGGTGCTCGCCAACGGCGCTACCCCGTCGCAGACCATAGGGCTCTATGGATCGGATCTCGGGCGTTATGCCTTGCTCGCCGTCTACCGCGGCAAGGCCCCCGGCAAGCCCACGACCAGCGCGTTGCCCAATGGCCTTGGGATCAGCGAAACGCCCCGCCACCCCGCAGCCGCGGGCGTCGCCTATCGTCCCAAGGCGAGCGCCGCGCAACTGGCCGCCTGCGCCCGTCGTACCCTGCGCGCGCAGGCCGGTCACGCATCGCGGGCCACCACGATCATCGGTCATGGTGATCTCTTCCAGGGCCTGGCCGCGGGCCCCGACGACACTTTGTACGCCGCCGGCGGGGTATCGGACACGGTGATGGCCCTGCGCCGCACACACGGCCGGCTTCAGCTCGTGCGTCGCTACACCCTGCGCTGGCAGCCCTTTCCCGCCCACCAGTACCCCTATCAGTACCAAGGCAACCGGGATGGCGCGCACCTTTTCTATCCGGACTCGGTGGTGGTGGGACCGGCCGGCCGGCACCTCTATGTGGCCGGCCTGTTATCTAATAGCCTCGCACGCATCGATATTGCCAGCGGTCACACCCGGTATGCCCCTGCGGGCTCCTACCCATTCGCCGTGACGCTTGCCGATGGCGGGCGACGACTGGTGGTAAGCGACTGGGGCGGCAATGGCGTGACCGTGATCGACCGCGCCGCCTTCCGGGTGTTGGGCCAAATCGCCACGGGCCCCAAGGAGCGGGCCGACCGCACCGGCGCGGGCGTCCACCCCACTGCGCTGGCGGCCGTTCCCGGCACACCAGACGTCCTGGCAGCCGACGCCAATGTCGACCGGATCGTCGAGATCGATACCAGGACCCTCAACACCGTCCGAATACTGGCGGATCAGCCCTATCCCGACGCCCCGCCGGGCAGTTACCCGGATGGCCTGGCCGTCGACGACGGCCGGCTGTTCGTCGCCAATGCCGGCAACAACGATGTGGCGGTCTTCGATCTCGCCACCGGGCAGCCCCTGGGACTCATCCCCACCGGCTGGTATCCGAGCGCCCTGACGACCCATGGCAACACCCTCTATGTCGTCGCCACCAAGGGTCTGGGCAGCGGGCCCGACATCCACTACCAGTGGGTGGGCGACCTGATGACAGGTCTCGTACAGAAGATCCCATTGGCCGATCTGCCGGCCAAGCTCGCCCGCTGGACCGCCATGAGCCTCCAGAATGATGGGCTCTCCCGCGCGCAACGCGCGGCGCGTCACGCCCGCAACGTCCGCACCGCGGCCCGGCTCCGCCGGCACATCCACTATGTGGTCTTCATTCTGCGCGAGAACAAGACCTTCGACGAGGATTTCGGCCAATACCGCGCCGCCGGCCACTGGGCCGACCCGCATCTGGATCTCTATGGGCCGCGGGAGTTGCCCAACCTCTACCATCTGGCGGCCACGGGCACGCTGTTCGTGGACTTCCTGGCCGACGGCGAGGTGACCGCCCAGGGGCATCAGTGGACCACCGGCGCCTCCGACTCGGACTTCGTCCAGCGCACCTGGCCCGAGTACTATTCGCAGCGCGGCCTCATCGGCAACCCGGGCTGGACACAGTCCCTCACCCCCGGCCGGCCGGGCGCCCACAATCCCTATGCCATTTACGCGAATCTCTCGGCGCTCGGGCACTGGTCCAACCCCTGGATCAGCTATCCCGGCCGGCTCTACCTCTTCAATGATCTCCTCGAGCACCACGTCTCCTTCGAGGACTTCGGCGAGTTCGTCTCACGCTCCAAGATCGGTGCCATATCGGCGGACATGCGCCGGCATCTCGCCACCGATTTCCCTGGCTGGGATCGCATGATCCTCGACACCGCACGCGCGCAGCTTGCCATCAACTGGTTGCAGGGTCATCCTGGCCGCCTATTTCCCCGGTTCCTCTATATCTGGCTGCCTGACGACCATACCGCCGGCCGCGAGCCCTGCTACTATAGCCCCGACTACTACGTCGCCAATAATGACCGGGGCACCGCCGAACTGATCCATTACCTCTCCACCACCGCGCAATGGAAACACATGGTGGTGTTTCTCACGGAGGATGATGCCCAATCGGGCGCCGACCACATCGATGCCCATCGGACATTCGCGCTGGCCGCAGGTCCGTGGGTCAAACGCGATCATCTTGAGACGACGGCCTACTCGCAGGTCAACATCGTAAAGACCATTGAGGCCATCCTGGGTCTGCCACCCCTGTCGCAGTGGGATGCCAACGCCGCCGTGCTCTCCGGCCTGTGGGCCGACCATCCGGACTTCGCCCCAGTCCCGGTGGCGCCCATGAAGGTCCCGGTGACCTTCAATGCCGGCACCTGCCCTGATCGCACCCTGCTGCGCCGTGAGGCCGGGGCCACGGGGCATACCCTGACGGCCCGCTGGTTAAAGACCCACACCAACACCCATGGGGCCTCCCTGGCCCCGCCGGATGCCGCCCGAAGCTACACCACGACAAGCCTCCTCAAGGTCCCAGGTCCCGAGCAGATGCGCCAGGAATGGATCGCCGCCAAGGGGCGGCGTGCCTATGAACGGGTGATGGGCTATCTGCGCCATTACGCCCGGGCCCATCACAGCCCGCTCGGCCACTATATAGCCAGCGACGGGGGCTGAAACGACCGGGAGGCGCGGGTGGCATCGCGGTTTGCTGGCGCGGCCCACAAGGCCATCACCCAGGAAATCGGCGGGGTCACGACGTCGCATGTCTCTTCGAGATGATCAGCGGGACCCACGGATTCCCGGATCGCGCCGGGATCACCGTAAGCTTCTTGATCTTGCGCCCGCACCTCGGCGCACCGGCCCTGACCCACCGCATCGGCAACAAGACGTGGGCGGCGGCCATCAAGCGTCCGCCGCAGCGGACTTTGTCTCGCGTCGCAACCGGGCATCTCCTTGCGGGGATAAGCGCAGGCCCTGCATTCCCCGACATGAAGCCCATTCCGCGGTGATATCGAGGGTCCTGCGGGCCCGCCCTGCCAGAAAGGCCCTGCCGACTATCGCCCCTGGGTTCCGTGCGCGAGCTTGCCGGCACGCCATTCCCGGTTCTTTCCCGCACATGATTCGATTATGAAGGCCTCGGGCTGCGGATCCAGACACCGCGCATTGACATCATAACCATCGACATTGGAGTGCGGAACCTCGAAGGACTGGATTGCACAGACGCGGCAGGACAGGTGCGGTGCAACGCCCGTGTGGAAGCCGTAGGCGATGCAGCTTTCGCTGCCGGCGAGCCGCCGACACCGGGGCCTTGGAACGATGCGGTGCCAATAACGCGTTGAACACGGATCGAGCCGTTGCCACCCACGTATGCCCTCTTCTCCGGGGCCTCGACCTCAAGCGGTACGCCCACAGCGACCGCTGCCGTGATGGATCATGACACCGCCCGGACATCTGCCCCGGGGCCATCTCCCCTGCGACTCCTCTCCTATCCCATGAGCACCCATCCGTCCATCGCACCGGCGTCCATAGTCGTCATTCGAGACATACCCCTAGCGCCCCGCATCGGCGCCGAAGCCTGCCAGGAGGCCTGAAGGGGCCCGCGGCGACGAATATCGGGCGCGCTTGGGGCGCTTGCCCCCGAAGACCTCGCGTCACAAGGCCCCTTCCCGGCCCCCGGCGGTGGCCATGGCGCATCTCGCGTGATGCCCAAGGCACTGACCTTCATGTCCCTCCACCTCGGTTCTAGACTCTCGCCGGCCATGACTATTCGAGTTTCTCTGGATATCTCATGCCCCCTTCCCATCTCCCGCGAATGGTGCAGAAATTCGTCCACAATGCCCGCAATGCGGGCAATGCCTTCGGGCTTCCCGAAGGCCCGAAACATCTGATAGCGGCCTAAACATCAGCGGCGACGCGCAATCACGCCGACTGCCCGCGCCGGACATATCCATGGCATGGCAATTGCTTCAAGCCCAGGAGAACCGGCCGCCGCCTTTCCGGCCCTGCCGGCTTGCACCCATCCTGTACCGGAGGGAGAACCATGCCTCATCGCGCCCGCACGCACCCCCTGCAGCATCCGTCACTCCGCCCCTTTGTTCTCATGGTGATCGCCTGCCAGACGGCATTGCCGCAGGCTGCCTGGGCGACAACGAAGACCCATAGAAAAGTCGTGAAGATCGAGGCCGTCAAGAAGCGTTACGAGAAAATGGAGATGGGCGAACACAACATCCCATCCGACATGTCGGTGCTCACCAAAAAACAGATCCGCGCCCAGAGTTCCTCGCAATCGATCTATAGCATCCTGAAACAAACACCGTCAGTCAACGAGTACCAGCAGAATGTGGGCCCGGGCACGCCGGTACTGACCATTCGCGGGGTGCGCATGAGTCAACTCGCCCAGACCCTCGATGGCATCCCCATGATCAGCCTGCTCTCGGGGGGCGAGGGGGCCTATCTCAACAACAACATCGGCTCGGTCGTCTCCAAGGGTCAGATCGAGGGCGTACAGGTCTATCCGGGGGTGGCACCGCCCGACCAGCAGGGCTTCGCCACGGTCGGCGGGACCATCGCCTACCATACCCTGCAGCCGAGTGTTAAGCCTTCGACGGACCTGCTCACGCGCATCGGCTCATTCAATACCACGGAATATGGCATCGAGGCCAACTCCGGGACCCTGAAATCGGCCGGCGGCTTGCGCCTGATCATGCGGCTCACCCATACCCACACGGCGGGCTATATCGAAAACACCCCGGCGCGCTACACAGACTTCCTGTTCAGCGCCGTGAAGCCCTATGACTACGGCCTCTCGCAACTCACCGGCACCTTGATCTATAACCGCGGCACGGGCTATCTCATAAGCTCCGCAATACCGGTCGCGCAGTTAAACAAATATGGTCCCTTCTACAATTATCCGCTTTCCGAGGCAAGCACCCACGAGACCAATAATTTCATAACGGCGATCGTGGGCGACAGGACCTACATCAACCGTCATCTGCTCGTCGGCGTCAAGCTCTTCTATAAGGGCCGCCATAGTACCGGGAGCGCCTATGCGAATCCCCAGTACATCAACCGCTCCTACCCCTATCAGGTGAACTTCAACGCCCCTTATTTCGGATTCGGGCCGGTGGGCGGACCCAACAATCCGAACAATGGCTTCTCGTACAATCCCGCCGCCGTATTTGGGAGCTATCAGGCGGGCGAGGCCGCCGACCGCACCAACCAGAGCTCCGCTACCATTGGCCTTGCCCCCAAGGTCAATCTCTTCCTGCCGTATAATGACATTACGATAGGCGGCCTCTTCGCCCATGAGCGCGGTCACGGCACGCAGTACTTCTACGGGACCCTCGCCATGCCCGAGGTCAACGGCTACAACTCATACACCGGCGCCGGATGGGGTGGCTATGGATATCGCACGGTGTATAGCGGCTACATCCAGGATAAGATCGGGCTATTCCATAAAACCCTGCATATAGAGCCTGGGGTCACGGTGACCGAGGTCCACTCGCGTCAGTACCAGCCGATCAACCTCTATGCCGCGCCCGATCAACCCTACACGCTTGCCAACAGTGATCGCGCGATACTTCCTTATCT
>JAJZZU010000059.1 GCA_021797365.1 Pseudomonadota bacterium
GACATCGCGGAGGGCCTGTTGGGTCAGACTCCCTTTCCAGTAGGCCTCGAGGGCCTTCTTAAACTCCCGATCGGGGCCGAGACGGGGGAAACCAAGGATGTGTGCAAGACTCAAGATCGACTCTCCGGGGCACGCGCCCATAGCGAATGACAAGTTGGGGGGCAATACGGCGCCGACGCGGGGATCGCCAGCGGCTGTGCGAGGCTAACCTCGACCGTTGCCGGAGTCAATGGGCGAACGGCCCACGGGGCCACGGACCGCCCTGCCCCTAGGCATGGCATGGTCTTCGAGTGCTAGAATCGGTTCGACAGGATATCGCAGGGATGGCGGCCCGAGACACCGGGCGCTCCGCGCAACGTCGCTACCGGAGGACGCTTATGCTGGAAAAGATCTTGGCCGACGTCATCAAAATCGGCCGTCTGACAGTCCGTTACCCGGACGGACAGGTGGGGCGCTACGGCGAGGGATCGCCGGAGGCCGAATGGGTCATAACGGACAAGTCGGCGATCCGCCGCCTGATCCGCGACCCCTGGCTTCAGATGGGCGAGACCTACATGGACGGGGCCTGGGACGCGCCAAAGGGCTTGGCGATGTTGCTCGAGGTGCTCTTGCGCAACATCCCCGACGAACCCCCCTCCTCGCTTTTCACGAACCTTAAGCGCTATCTCGAACAAGGCAACGGCCGCCAGGCCAGCCGTCGCCATGTCGCCCACCATTATGATCTGGACGAATCACTGTTCCGGTTGTTTCTGGACCGCGACATGCATTACTCATGCGCCTACTTCTCGAACCCGGATATGACCCTGGAGGAGGCGCAGGTCGCCAAGTGCGAACTCATACGACGCAAGCTCGAGCTCAAACCCGGTCAGCGCGTGCTTGACGTGGGATGCGGCTGGGGCAGCCTGGCCCTCCATCTCGCCCGGAACGCGGACGTCGATGTAACCGGGATCACGCTCTCGAAAGAACAGCACCGCGTGGCGACCGCCCGCGCCCGCGAGGCCGGACTCTCCAACCGCGTCCAATTCCAGCTCGAGGATTACCGCGAGCATCGAGGTCTCTACGACCGGGTCGTGAGCGTGGGGATGTTCGAGCATGTGGGCGCACCCCACTACGAGACCTTCTTTGCCAAGGTTCGCGAGCGCCTGGCCCCGGGGGGGCTCGCGCTCCTCCACCATATCGGCCGAAGCGGGCTCCCCGGCCAGACCAACCCGTGGATCCGGCGGTATATCTTCCCGGGCGGCTACAATCCCGCGCTCTCCGAGGTTGTCCCCGCGATCGAGAAGACCGGCCTCAAGGTCGCCGACATCGAGGTGCTCAAGCTTCATTACGGATATACCCTGCACGAATGGCAGAAGCGCTTTCAGGCCCGGCGGGGCGAGGTCGTGCGACGCTGGGACGAGCGATTCGCGCGCATGTGGGAATTCTACCTCGCCGCCTGCGAGGCCTCGTTTGCGATCGGCGACCTCGTGGTCTTCCACATCCAGATGGCCCGCTCGCTCGAGGGGTTGCGCATGACCCGGGACGCCTGGTACGCCGAACACGACCTGGATAACGAGATCGCCGAGAGCGCCTGACGATTCAGGAGGGTCGCCATCGGCGACCCGGGGCATTCTTGCAAGGACCACGGCCACGGGCGCGCCCCGTCAGGGAACCTCCTTGCCTGTCTCGCGGTCAGCACCACGGTGGGCCCCGGTCTCAGTCTCTTGCGAGCGCCTGGGGCGTATGGTTAAGTAGAGTTTTCTTCTAGTGCGGTGGCCGTCGCATCGCTGGGCGGACACTTTACAGAACAACAAAGACATGCCAACGGATGAGTGAGAACCATGGCCCGACACGCACTTGAGCAGACCTACGATCAGCCAACCGTATTTCGCATGTCGGGCGCCGCGGTGCTGGCGGTACGCCTCATCCTCGGCTGGATCTATTGGGGCGGTGGCACGCGACGCTTCATATATGCCCCCAAGAAACTCGACCCCCATGCGCATAGCTGGATGGCCAACAAGCTACAGGCGGGCATGCCGGGGGCGGTGCTCGGGCTTGGGCATGTCCTGAGCGCCATCCTCCACCACCCGACCCTCGTCTACGACCTGCTCGTATTGGTGAGCGCGGTCGAGCTCATAAGCGGCCTCGGACTTATTCTCGGTGTCCTGACCCGCGCGAGCGTCATCCTAAGCCTCGCCTTGAGCGTCTCGCTCATGCTGGTCTTTGGGTGGCAAGGCGCCACCTGCATCGACGAATGGACCATGGCGGCATCGACCTTCGCCATGGGCTGCACGGTATTCGTGGCGGGTAGCGGCCTGTGGTCCGTCGATAGCTGGCTTTTGCGTCGCAACCCGAATCTCGCGGACGCCGGATGGTTCCGTTGGCTGGGCAGTGCGCCGTTCACGGCCCGCGAGACCGAGGGCCTGGGCAAGGGGCTTGCCATCATCGCCGCGCTCTTCATGCTCGTGTTCTACAATTACTACCGCGGTTCGATCTTCACCAAATTCCACGGCGGACCGGTCAGCCCGAGCAAGCATCACATCAGCCTGAGCCGCGCCACCCTCCATAAGGATGGCCGCGTGAAGGTGCTCGCCTACCTGAATGGGGGGACACCGGCCGCACCCTCGCACGTCGTCAAGGTGGCCGTCGAGGGGCCGAAGGGGGTCGTGGAGGCGTGGAAGGGCAAGGCCCTCGAGAACGCGGTCAAGGGACATATCAAGAACGTCTACCGCTACAACAAGTTTGCGCCGGGACTCTTTGGCCTCAAGGCCAAGATGGGGGCCAAGGCCTGGATCACCCTGCACCCGACGAAGGTCGTGCATATTAAGGCCGGGCACTACACGGTGCTGTTCGAAAACATCAACGGCAAGACGTTCAAGACCAAGGCCGCGCTGTCCTGATGGGGCCTGGCCGTCGAGTGACCGGCGCTCCTTACCAGGCCTTTGTCAGAACCAGGGCGACCTGAGTGCCATGGAGGCCCGAGATGACATGATGATCGATGGCTGTCACGAAAACGCCCGCGCTGAAGCTGTGCCACGACTTGGTGAAGCCGACACCATAGTCGTCATAGGACGCCACCGTGTCACCGCTGGTATGCCCGGCATGGAGCATGAGACCAAAGCCGCTACCCAGGCGCACGCGGTACCCGGCCTCAAGATAGGTATTGCCGTGCTGCCAGTCATGATAGACGCCGGCCGACAGGGGCCCGAACCGCAACCGCAGGAAGGTCTCCTCGAAATTGAGCGAGCTCACATCGAAGCGATAGGCGGTGGCGCCGGCGTTGAATCCCAGTCCCGAAGGGGTCATGTCGCGGATACCGCCTGTGAAATCGGCGCGCTCGTGGGCCCCGCGGTAGTCGAGCGTCGTGAGGAATGCGCGGGCGTACAGGCCGACCGGCCCGGAGGCCGTCACGGATCCCTGCAAGGCGGGGTTGCCGTTCGACTCCGAGATGCCGCGCCAGACGTAATTGCTCATGAGCGACACCTGCCCGCTCACGCCCTCCGCGTAGGCGGGAAGCGCCAACAAGGTGGTCAGGGCCAAGGCCGATTGGAGGCGGGTCAGGGTGCGCACGAGCGCATTATATAGCAGCCGGGGCCGCTGACCAGTCCTCCCGCCCCGGCCCCTTCGCGTCACAAGGAGAAAGGCTTATACTACGCCCATGCTAACACGAATCTTGGATCAAATCGCAGCGACCGCCCGCGCGGCGGTCCCCCCGGAGTTCGGACAGGACGTGGAAAAAAACGTCCGCGCCGTCCTGGACAGCACCTTCCAGAGGCTGCGCCTCGTGACGCGCGAGGAGTTCGAGGTACAACAGGCGGTCCTTCAGAAGACCCGCGAGTTGGTCGAACGCCTCGAACGTCAGGTCGCGGAGCTCGAGGCCAAAAACGGCACCAACCCCGGGTCTAGCAAAAACCCGCCGACCGCCGTTTAAGCCCGCGAGACTTGCGGAGGGGGAAGACGCGCCGCGGCATGGACCGCATGCGCGCTTCGCGCTATCCTTAGCGCCCACGCGCCCTTAGCTCAGTTAGATAGAGCGTTGGATTCCGATGCCAGCGCTCAGGGGCGTACGGGGCACAAAGGCCAGCTGTCAAAAATTGCTACAATGCGCATCATGCGCCCTTAGCTCAGTTGGATAGAGCGTTGGATTCCGATTCCAAAGGTCAGAGGTTCGAATCCTCTAGGGCGCACCAACCCACTGAAATTCCATCGGTTTCTAACACTTCGAGCGGCTGCTAAGCTCGGGCTACGACATGTGCCCATACGGCGCCCACTAGGTGCGCAATGCGCAAGGCAACCCAGGTGATGGATCTCGTTTGAGCATATGGGCCGAGGTACCCGTTCACGGCGCCCTGGCCGGCAGGGGTAAGGTCACGCCGGCTCTGCCACCAGGCGGACTCCCAGGGCAGCACAGACCCGACTGATGGTGTCAAAGCGGGGCTGCGCATCAGGACGCAAGGCTTTGTAAAGCGCCTCTCGGGCCATACCGGAGGCCTTGGCGGCCTCTGTCATACCACGGGCCCTTGCGATATCACCCAGAGCTGCCGCCAGCAAGGCCGGGTCTTGCGCTTCCAGGATATCGGTGAGATAAGCCGCAATCGTTTGTTCGTCCTCGAGATACGTGGCCGCATCGAAAGGGGGCAGGTCTACCACTTTGATTGCGGCTCGTGCCGTCTTTTTTCGGGAATGAGTCTGTTTGGCTGCCATGCTTCAGTCCTCCACTCGCGCCGCCAAATCTTTGGCACGACGAATGTCCGCCTTCTGGGTTCGCTTCGAACCACCCGCGAGCAATACGATCACCTAATTGGCGCGCCGTGTCACCCATGGACATTTTACTGGGCGCCTGACCACTATCTTGTGGTGAGATGCAACCTCGTTCCGAGTTGGCAAACTGGAAGGCCTGCGCCACGATCGCCCTCAACCAATTCGCCGAAGGAGTCGTGAGATGAGGCCGCTGACGTCGCGCTGCCGCAGGATTCTCGCATCCCGCCGCTCCGGCTCGGCGCCCTCGCCCAGCTCGAACTTGGCTGTCGATACCGGACCGTCCTTGCGGTAGCCTTCGGTTTTGTCGTCATCCGTAAAGCGTACCCGCAAAATCGCCAGCGCTGCCTCGATGACGGCAGCATGCTTGCCATCGCGGGCCTCGCTAAACGCCTTTGCGACACCATCAAGGCCTTCCGATGCGTGCTCGATGCAATAGATCAGGTCGTGCGCATCTTTTCGCTCAAAACGCTGATCAAACGCGAACGCCTTCAGGCAAGTGAAGCTGACGATATTCGCGTGCTTGATCGTTTCGGTCGCGACACCGTTGTCGCCCAGCAGTTGAGCGTGGATCTCGGCAGCCTGATACAGATCGAAAACAATGGCGCAATGGGGGATGTTCAAGGCCGAAATGGTCCCTTCCGGCGGCAGGGGTTGAACCTTGCCGCCTCCGATATTGGGCGCATCCGCGAGCAGCTCCAGCACCATTAATGCGCCGTACTCGGTTCGTGTCTGCCATCGCCATGACAGCTTCTGGTGCTTTTCGTTCTCGGCCCGCTCGAACCCCATCTTTTTGAGATTGCCCTCCAGGGTGCGATAAGCCTCCGTTTCAGCCAGAATTTGCAGGTCGATCACGACATCGACATCCATTGTCCCGGCATGCGGGGGCACCATGGGCGGCCGCGCGGGAACCAGATATCGCGGCGTGAGGCCGCCTACCAGATAGACCGATTCCTTCCATGGCCCCAATCCCCGCAGGAGGGTGACGAGCACGCGCTCGCAGTCCAGTGTGTACTCGTCGCTGTAACCGTCAAGTGTGGCGGGTTTGACCATCAGAAACCGATCCTTTCGCGTCGCAGATGTTCGGCCATTTCTCTGGCGCGGCCCTCGCCACGCAACAGATCCAGATAAACCTGCACCGGGCTCGCCAACCAGATACCGCCGACTTGCTGACGAAACAAGAGCTCCCCTGCCGACCCGGTCTCAACGACCACGAGATTCGCGCCTTCATCGACGGCGCGCGCATCCAATTCACTTATTGCGGCGTTGGCGTCAATGCCCGGCAAGAGTCGAGTACGTACCTGGGAAATACCAGACAGAAAGGGCGTGTAGCGCTGCGCCGCCGCCTCATAACTGAGCGCGTAGTCCACATGGTGCTTCTTGAATACTTCGTTCAACCGATCCATCAATACATCGGGTTTGAGCCCAGGCACGTAGTAGCGCCGCATGATGGGCGGTCGCAGGGTCGTAAGCTGCTTTACCCAAGCATCGAGCAAGCGGCCGGGCTCACGCAGACGACGTTCCTTGACGGGCCCCTGTCCGCGCGACTCGAGCCAGTCTAACCGCTCCAGTTGACCGACCACTTCCGAAACCGTGGAGGGGGCGACCTGCGCCTGCTTCGCCACAGCGGTGACACCAAACCACTCCTGGTCGTGCGTCAGGAGTGCGTGTAATACCTGCGCGCGGCGACCCGAAAACAAGGACCGAACCGATCTTTCTCGGGCCTTCGGCGGCGGCTTGTCGATATAGATATAGGCGCCCGGAACCGGCAGAAACAGACTGCCACCGCTGTCGTAGTACCCAATTCGTTCGGCTCTCAGCAATTCTTTGGCGCCCGGCGACAGCGACTGCGCCGCGAGAAGATATTCACTGCCTGAGGGCCGAGCCTGACTGTGAGCCTTGACCTGCCATAGCGCCTGACGGACGTCTCTTGGGTAGGCGGTCTTTTTGGCTTCAATCAACAGAATAATCGGCTTTCCCGCAACATCGAGTTCGATTTCAGCATCCACCTGGGCCGAACGCGCCCGGTTCGGCTCGATTCGGTTTAAGCGCGCCTGCACGCCGGGAAGCGCCTGGAGCAGTTCCAGAAGCCGATGGGTCAGAGCCGTTTCAGTGTCCGAGGACCATTCAAGCATGGGCATATTTGCTGCGCAGCAAATAACACCAGTCTACCGAATATTCTGGGATAGCGCAATGTTCGCTGCGCAGCAAATAATCGCACCTGTTTTTTAGCAGACCTCGGAAGTATGGTGCAGCGCTCACTTTTCCCTGTGACGAGAATGGCCCACGGTGTTACAGATGAGGACGCGATGCCCAGAGAGGTCGGCCTGTATCGGGGCAAAATGTCACAAAGTGAACAAACCTAACGAACTGAACCACAAGAGAAATGTGCGTGGCGCGCCGCATGGCGCCGACTATCTACACAATAGCCCGCACAATATACGCACAGTTCTTTTGCATTCCGATTCCAAAGGTCAGAGGTTCGAATCCTCTAGGGCGCGCCAACCCATTGAAATGCAATCACTTTATCACAACTTCTGGCGAGCGCTCAGGTTGGGCTAGCGCGTGCACCCATGCGTGCCCATAAAGTGCGCGACACACAAAACGGTCTGGATCGTGCGCCCGCGCTTGAGCGTTAGCCAAGGTGTGCCTGATCGCAACGAATCCTCGCGGGCGGACATGGGAGGCCGCTATCGCCCTGACCCCGCCGCCATCTCTTCCCGGAGAATCCGACGCAGGGTCGCAGCCGTCAAGGGCTTGTCGTCTTTGGCAAGCGAGGCCTTCAAGGCCTCATTCATAAGAGTCTGGTATTC
Source organism: Pseudomonadota bacterium (assembly GCA_021797365.1). Next base: position 7,551 of record JAJZZU010000059.1, read on the forward strand.
GCTTCCCACCTGCTCCGCACGCGCCCGAAACGCGGCCAATATGTCGTCGTCGATATAGATGGTGATGCGCGTCTTCCCCTTCGTGGGCATGATCGCGCCACGCTTCCCTTTCGAAAAATCGTATTCATCCCTCATAGTCTTTCACCTCATAACGTGTTGCGCGGCGCGCCGATATCAACCTTATCTCGTCGCCGCGCTGGCCGCGCCGTGCAGCCGGTACTCGCCGGCCCTTACGGTAGCGGAAGCGGTACGGCCGCCGCAGCGGGCCGTGCCAGGGGTGCCAGGTCGCGCCGTCCGCGTACTCGACGTGCAGATCGACGGTGATCTTGCTGATGTCGTGCAGCAGCGCGGCGTAGGTCGTACCCGCAGTCCAGGCTTCGGCCTGGGCCGCCTGCGCTTCCGGCGTGGCGCCGGCGGGCAGCAGGTGCGACTGCCGCAGCTTGAGCGCGTTGGCGGACGATTTCCAGGCCGTGGTCTAGCATGCCACCGGGATAGACGTGGCGAAGGCTTTCAGACGCGGGGAATAGCTGGACCAGCTCGGCATAGCGTTCCAGCGGCGCGAGGTACAGCGATGCGAATTGCTGGCACCACAACGAGGTGCGCTGCCAGATGTGCTCCAGCGGCTTTTGTCGGCGCGGCGTCGCCAGCAGCGATGCGGCTAGCTCGGGCCGCATCAGCCCTTTGTGGGGTTCGGGGGTGGTGGTGCCGGCGCCGCCGTGGCGGCGGGCGGCATCCTTTTGCGTTGGAGCAGGGACAGAAACATGACGGATCCCGGGAGATGGGGGCCGATCGGGGGAGCCTTTTGCCTTTTCAGCCGGGCCTTTCTCCTTGGCCCCATTCCCTTGCCCCTTCCCAGCCCTTTGGCCTTTGGAAAGCCTTTGGATATAGGGCCGGGCGGTCGCGGGCGCCACGATCCATGCTATGCCTGGCCCAGGCCCACATCGAGCGCCGCAGCCTGTGCAGCGAAATCGTCGGGGCGCCGCTTGCGGAACGCCTCCAGGTTGGCGAGCTTCCAGCGCAGTGCGGGGAGTTCGGCCGCGTGTGGGCATTGCACCAGCGACCAGTCCGGCTGGGCGCGCACCAGGCCACTCAGGAAGCGCCTGTGGTTAGCGCTCAGCCGCTGGGGCATCTCCTGACGCATCCGGGCACGGGCGGCCAGCAGTGTCTTTAGCGCGCAGTCCACTGCGGTCATGCCCACGAAAGCGCGCTCGTACTCCGCAGCGATGTCCTTGTCGTTGCCGAACAGCACTTCGTGCGGCGGCCGGTTGTGCCCGGCTAGGTAGATGACGAAGCACTCGACCATACCGTCGCTCAGGCCGCCCGACTCGTAGAGCTGCCACACATCGAACAGATCGCGCGGATTCTGGCGATCCAGGGCGGCTACGAGTTTGCCGGCGTATAGCTCATCGCGCGCAAGGATCGGGGCGTCGAACTCCACACCGAACTGGTCACTGGTCTTCGCGCTCAGCGGCGTGCGCTCCACCGGCAGCACTGTTCCGCGGAAGACGACGTTCACCTCGATCTTGACCTGGCTGATGTCGTTTTCGACGATCAACTTGGTATCGCCGAGATCCTTGGCACGCACCAGGCGGGTCTGCATGCCCAGCGGCTCGACGCGCTGCGCGATGGCGGCCAGCTCGCCGTTGATCGCCTTCAGCGCTTCGTCGCGCCCGATCTGCCAGGGCCGGTATACGACGTCGATGTCCACGGACAATCGCGGCATGTCCTGCACGAACAGGTTGATCGCCGTGCCGCCCTTCATCGCAAAGATGTCGTTGGCGAAGACTTTGGGCGTGACGGCCAGCAGCAGGCGGACGGTATCGGCGTAGTTCTTATCCATGGGGATTCAGGCTCAGCAAGGTGCCGTCGGCCAGCCGACTCATCCAGCGCTTGTCGCTGCCGGTGCGCAGTGGATGCCGCGCCAGCAGATCATCGACGTCGACCACCTGCGTCTCGCGTGCCCAGGTGAGGAACAGGCGAACGGTCTTCACGCTGGTGCAGCACGAAAGCAGTTGCCCGAGCAGTTCCTTCCTCGGTGAGCGCAGGCCATCAAAGAGGTTGCGGGTCTCTTCCAGGCTCTGCTTCGTCCCCGCCTCGTAGAGCAGCTCCAGCACGGCCCGTTCGGATGCTGCGACCTGCAACCCGTCAGGCAGACCGGGCGGCGTGGTCAGGGTCTTGTCGGCCAGTGCGGCATCGGGCCAGTCGAACAAGTGCGCATGGACGTAGCGCGCCGGAAAGCGCGAAGTGAACCAGGCCGGCAGCTCGTAGCGGCTGTTCCCCCAAAGGACCAGCGTGTCGCGGCCCAGATTGTGGCGCACGCCCTGCAGACCCAGCGCACTCTTGCCGCCGACGTGCAGGCCGGGCACGCGCTGCTGCAGGAACTTCAGTGCCCCATAGACCCCGAACTCGTCGTTGGGGAAGGCATAGACGCCCTGGGCCAGGCGCACGAGCCAGCCGCCCTCGGCATAACGCGCGGCGAGCTTGGGCGACACCCCTAGCGGCGCCAGGGTGGGCAGGTCGAACGGCGCACCACGTGGCAGCGTGGTCTGCAGCCGCTTGATTACTTTATGCCGTGAATTTCCATCCATCGTAGAAAAATAGCACAGAATCCAATCAAGCGCTTCCAGCCGACAGGATTCAGCGCTGAAATTCGCCTCATCAGGTATTTTGGGCGCAATTTCTAATCGCGCCCGACACCGCAAGATGGGCGATTTAGAGGGTTCCGGTTGGTGCTCGAGCGACCCTGTGATCCGCCCCGCTGCGGGTTACGTCGCACGCTTCGATTTTCGTGCAGCACTCACTTTTGCCCATGACGAGAATGGCCCGGGTTGTTACAAGGTCGGGCACGGCGCCAGGAAAGATTGGCTTGCTTCGGGGTAAAATGTCACAAATCGGATGAAGTTACGTAAGCGCTTCAGCAACTACACCCTGCCCCTGATCCCCTAAACCGCTTACGCTTCGATCCATCGCATGGATGGAGGTGAGGTGATGGCGAAGATCCGTAGTCATGAGGCCTGGCAAGCGCTCTTTGCCGAGTACGAGGCAGGCCAGGAGAGCGCGCACGACTTCTGTGTCCGGCACGGCCTGCGGCTTCAGTACTTCTATCGGCGCAGCCTGGAGCTCCGCGGGCATTCGGCGAGCCGCCGGGGCCGAGGGGGTCAACCTGCCGCGCCTCCCGCGGCCT
>JAJZZU010000060.1 GCA_021797365.1 Pseudomonadota bacterium
TTTGCCGACAGGATGCGCACGTCCACCGCCACTTCCTGCTGGCTACCGACCGGACGCACCGCCTTCTCCTGGATGGCGCGCAGGAGCTTCACCTGCATGGGGACCGGCAGGTCGCCGACCTCGTCCAGGAACAAAGTGCCCCCGCTCGCGGTCTTGAAAAGCCCGTCCTTGTCGTTGAAGGCGCCGGTGAAACTACCCTTCTTGTGACCGAAGAACTCGCTTTCCATCAGCTGCTCGGGTATCGCCCCGCAGTTGACGGCCACGAACGGGCGGCCGGCGCGGGGTCCGAGGTCATGGATGAGGCGCGCGGCGAGCTCCTTGCCGGTGCCCGACTCCCCGGAGATGTACACGGGTGCCTGTCCGCGCGCCAGACGCTCGATGAGGGCGCGGACCTCGCGGATGGCCTGGGAATCACCGAGAAGTTTGGCGGCGGCGCTCGCGCCATCGCTCGGCGCCTGTTTCGAGAGGTTCAGGGCGCTGCGTACGAGTGCCCGTAGCTCATTGATATTGAGGGGTTTACATACGAAGTCGAAGGCCCCGCCCTTCAACGCCGCGATGGCCGTCTCCATACTCCCGTGGGCGGTGATGACCGCCACCGGGAGCCCGCGATGATGCTCCTCGATGTGGCGCACGATGGCCAGGCCGTCACCGTCCGGCAGGCGCATGTCCGTGAGGCACAGGTCGAACCGGTACTCCTCGAGCAGCGCGAAGGCCGAGGCCACGTCGCCGGCCGAGCGGGTCTCGATATTCATGCGACCGAGCGTGAGCTCGAGCAGCGCGCGGATATCGGCTTCGTCATCGATGATGAGGACTTGGGGGATCGTCATGATGCCAGGGCCGCCTCTGTGCAGTCGGTGAGCCGGCCGAAGGTCAGGCGGAACTGGCACCCCGTGGGTGTCGGCCGGTATTCCAGACGCGCGCCGTTGGCCTCGGCGAGCTCTCGGGCGATATAGAGGCCTAGGCCTGTGCCGCGCGCGGTGGTGGTGAAGAACGGATCGAATATGCGATCGACGATGGTGTTCTTGATGCCCTCGCCCCAATCGATGACATCGAGGGTGCTATGACCTTCGCTGTCGACACCGATCAGGAGCTTGACGATCGGGACATCGTGATAGGGCGGGCTGTGCTTGAGCGAGTTGTGGCACAGATTGTTCACGATCTGAAACAGGTGATCGGTGTCGAAGCACACCGTCTGCGGTTGCTCGATGACAAGGTTCAGGGCCTGGATGGGGATGTTGAGGGCAGTGGCCACTGCCGGCAGGGTCTGCGCGAGCCAGGTCGACAGGGCAAAGCGCGTGGCGTTGGTGCGGTCACGCCGGCCGAGTTGCAGGACGTTCTCGACGATGGTATTCATGCGCCGCCCCTGGTCGTCGATGATGGCGGCGAGGCTGCGCGGCTCCGCGCCGATGTCCGGGGTCTCCGTCAGCAGTTGCGCGGCATGGGTGATGGCGCCAAGCGGATTGCGGATCTCGTGGGCGATGCCGGCGGTGAGTCGCGCCAGGCCCGCCATCTTCAACTGCTGGGCCTGTTGCTTCAGGATGGCGGTGTCCTCCAGAAACACGAGGGTCGCGGCGCCGGCGTCGCGACCCAGCACCTTGAATCGCGGCAGCAGCGTGTAGCCGGTGGCTGATGAGAATAGCCGGCGCCCCCCGGAGGCGTTGTTGCGCTGGGCCACCCACTGCTCGAAGAGCGCCGGGGCGACGGTCTGGAGCAGGGGTGCGGTGTCTGGCGCGGCCAGTCCGAGATAGGTCTGGGCGGTCTTGTTGGCCAGACGGATGTGACCGGTCGGGGCGACCACCAGGACCCCTGACTGGAGGTGCTGCACGATCTGTTCGTTGAGGCGCCCGAGATGCCTGATATCCAGCTCCTGGCGCTCGGCCAGGGCCTCGGTAAGGCGCAGCCGGTCGGCGACCAGGTGTGCGAGGCTTGCGGTGGCGAATAACACGAGACCAAACAGGCCGACCTGCGAGTAGCTGGCCGGCAGACCATTCTGTGAGCCGGTGAGGTAGGGCCAGGCGCTCTCCAGCAGGACGCCTATGGTGGTGAGCGAGGCGAAGAAAATGGTCATGCGCCGATTCAGCAGAAAGCTCGTGCCGGCGGTCGATACCAGGAGCAGGATGCCGGTGCCGCTTGCAAGCCCCCCGCTGGCGTGCATGAGCAGGATCAAGGCCACCACGTCGCAGAACGCCAAAACCGCCGCCTGGGTCTCGAAATCGCCCAGCCGTCGGCGCGTGGTGTCGATGGCCACCAGGTAGACCGCGGCGTACAGCAAGGCGACCACGAGAAAGAGCCGTGGGTCGGTACTCGCAAAGGGCGCGAGCGATCCCGCCCAGAATCCGGCGAGGCACGCGAGCAGCGCCAGCGCCAGGCGGTAGATGTTGAAGTAGCTCAACAACAGCCAATTCTGCTCGCGCACGAGCAGCGGCGTCTCGGCGCCGCCTGTGGTCAGATCCAGGGCCTGATGAGTCGCACTCATAGGCCTTGAATTAGCACAGTTTCACGGTTAAGGCAAAGGCTTAGCCGCGGGCCGCGGCATCGCGGTGCTCCGGGCAGCAAAACATCGCATCGTGGGCCCCGGGGAGCGCCTCGGAGCGCGGGACATAAAGACCGCAATGGGCGCAGGCCACCATGTCACCGGCCGCGCGTACGCGCCGACGTAGTGGCGTGGGCCGTGGTGGGGGGGAGCGAAAGGGGCGTTGCGGACGCAGGGCGCGGCGGATAAACCACCAGGCGGCCCATATGACAAGAAGATCGACCAGGAGCTTCACGAAGGCGACGCTCTCTAAATTGGTCGGGGTGAGAGGATTCGAACCTCCGGCCCCTAGCTCCCGAAGCTAGTGCTCTACCAGGCTGAGCTACACCCCGTCGACGTGCCGTCCCCCACGGAACCCTGCTTAGTGGTCCCTGTGAACGGAAAAGTGGGCCAAGTCCAGCAATGCCTGCTTATATGGGGAGTCGGGCAAAGGTGAGAGTGCCGCCCGCGCCAAATCGGCCTCGCCCTCGGCCCGCGCGCAAGTGTACGCGATCGCCTGAGTGGATTCAATGGCGGCTACCACCCCGCCGATCCGTTCGAGCCCGCCCTGCTCAATGGCATCGCGCACCAGCGCGCGCTCGTCGGGCGTGCCGGTGCGCAGTACATGGATGAGCGGCAGGGTGGTCTTGCCCTCCGCCAGGTCGTCGCCGATGTTCTTTCCAAGGCGCGCGTTATGCTGGCCGTAATCGAGGGCGTCGTCGATGAGCTGAAAGGCGGTGCCGAGATGGCGGCCGTAGGTGGCCAGCACCGGCTCCATCAGGGGGGCGCCGCCGAGCACCGCGCCGAGTTCGGCGGCGGCCTCAAAGAGTTTGGCGGTCTTGCTGCGGATGACCGCGAGATAGCGATCCTCTTCGATGTCCGGGTCGTTGCAGTTGATGAGCTGCATGACCTCGCCCTCGGCAATGGTATTGGTGGCGTGCGCCAGGATCTCCATGACCCGTAGGTTTTGGACCTCGACCATCATCTCGAAGGCCCGTGAGTACAGGAAATCGCCCACCAGGACGCTCGCCTCGTTGCCAAATACGGCGTTGGCGCTCGCCTGTCCGCGGCGCATCGCCGAGCCGTCGACGACGTCGTCATGCAGCAACGTCGCGGTGTGGATGAACTCGATGACGGTCGCGAGCGTGATGTGCGCGGTGCCTTCATAATGAAAGGCCTTGGCGGCCAGCAGCAGTACCGCCGGACGCAGGCGCTTGCCGCCGCTTTGAATGATATAGCGCCCCAGCTGGTTGATGAGCACGATCTCCGAGTCCAGCCGACGGGCGATCTCGCGGTCGATGGCCAGGCTCTCGTCTTTGATGAGCGCATGGATGTCGTCGAGGTCGAAGGCCGGGTGATCGACAGGCGCAGGCGTGGACATGGGCTCCCCTTGGCAAAAGCGCCGTCATGCTCTGCCGGAATGGCGTGTGCTGTCAAGCGACCGGCTGGCGGCAGGTCGCGCCGCCCGAGCACGATGCATTGACCCGCTCACCCAAAGCCACTAGAATCGCCGCTTTTAACGGGGCCGGCAACCGGAATTTTCCCGCCGCCTCTGGACATTCGGTCAGGGAGTCAACCAAGGCAATGTACGCGGTAATCGAGACGGGCGGTAAGCAATATCGGGTGGCGGTGGGCGAGACCGTGCGGGTCGAAACATTGCCGGCCGAGGTCGGCCAGGATGTGAGCCTGGGCAAGGTCCTGCTGATCGCCGATGGCAGCGACGTGCGGGTGGGTGCCCCGGCGCTGTCGGAGACGGTGACGGCGCGTGTCGAGAGTCACGGCCGCGGCGAGAAGATCCGCATCTTCAAGACCCGCCGGCGCAAGCACTACCGCAAGCATGCGGGTCACCGTCAGAACTATACGGAGCTGAAGATCTTGGCTATTGCGGGCAAGAGCGAACAGTCGGTGCAGGGGTAAGGAGCGGTCATGGCACACAAAAAGGCAGGCGGTAGTTCCCGCAACGGTCGCGATTCCGAGTCGAAACGCCTGGGCATCAAGCGTTTCGGCGGAGAGAAGGTCATACCCGGCAATATCATCGTACGCCAGCGCGGTACCCGTTTCTATCCTGGCCGCAACGTTCGGATCGGCAAGGATGACACCCTGTTTGCCTGTGCCGAGGGGCAGGTGGTGTTCGAGATCAAGGGGCCGCAGCGCCGCAAGACGGTCAGCGTCGTCAGCGCCTCGTAAAGAATCCGCGGTCGCGGCCCCGGGATCCTCGGGGAGGAATGCATGAAGTTCGTCGATGAGGCCACCGTCCATGTCCAGGCGGGCGATGGGGGCAACGGGGCCTTGAGCTTCCGCCGCGAGAAGTTCGTGCCGCGCGGTGGGCCTGACGGTGGCGATGGCGGGGCCGGAGGCAGTATCTATTTCGAGGCCAAAAGCGGCCTCAATACCCTGGCCGATTTCCGGTACACGCGACAGTTTCGCGCCGCCAACGGCGGCGGCGGATCGGGACGCCAGCGTTCCGGCCGCAACGGCGCCGATCTTGTGGTCGCAGTCCCGATCGGTACGCTGGTGCGGGATCACGAGACCGGCGACCTCCTCGGCGACCTCACGCGCGACGGGGCCCGGCTGCTGGTGGCCAAGGGCGGCCGTGGCGGGCTCGGTAATACCCACTTCAAGAGCAGTACCAACCGCGCGCCGCGCCGTACCATCCCCGGGGCCCCGGGCGAAGGCCGCACACTCTTTCTCGAATTGCAGGTGCTGGCCGATGTCGGTCTCGTGGGTCTGCCCAATGCCGGCAAATCCACCTTTCTGCGCGCGGTCTCCGAGGCCCGTCCCAAGGTCGCCGACTATCCCTTTACCACGCTCCATCCAGAACTCGGGGTAGTGACCGTCGAGCGCCACCGGAGTTTCGTGATCGCCGACATCCCGGGCCTCATCGCTGGCGCCCATGAGGGGGCGGGTCTGGGAATCCAGTTCCTGCGCCATCTGGCGCGTACCCGGTTGCTGCTGCACCTGATCGATGTCGCGCCCCTCGATCCCAGGGCCGATGTCGTAGAGGACGTACGCGTCATCGAAGAGGAGCTACGGCTGTTCGATGGCGACCTCGGGTCCAAGGAGCGCTGGCTGGTATTCAACAAGGTCGACCTGTGGCCGGAGGCCGAGCGCCCCGCGCGTCTCGAGGCCTTGCGAGAGGCGTTGGATTGGACGGGCCCTTATGCCGCGGTGTCGGCCATCAAGGCCTCGGGCTGTACCGAGCTCATGGGGCGGTTGATGCAGCGCCTGGAGGCCTTGGGCCCGGCCGCGCCGCCGCCGGCCGAGACCCGGGAAGGATACGACGATGCGTAGCGGACTTGCCAGCGCCCGCCGGGTGGTGGTGAAGATCGGCAGCAGTCTGCTCACCAATCACGGTGCAGGCCTCGACCGCCCGGCGCTCGAGGGGTGGGTGGCACAGCTCGCCAGGCTGCGCTCAGGCGGGCGTGACGTGGTCCTGGTGTCATCGGGGGCGGTGGCCTGCGGCATGCAGCGGCTGGCGGTGAAGAAGCGGCCGCGTGCCCTCCACGAGCTACAGGCCCTGGCGGCGCTTGGGCAGATGGGACTGATCGAGGCCTACGAGACGGCATTTGCGCGTCATGGCGGTCACGCCGCGCAGGTGCTGTTGACGCACGATGACCTGGCCGACCGCAAACGCTACCTGAACGCCCGGAGCGCGCTGCGCGCGTTGCTTGCGCTCGGGGTGGTGCCGATCATCAATGAAAACGACACGGTAGCCACCGAAGAGATCCGCTTTGGCGATAACGACACCCTGGCGGCGCTGGTGGCCAATCTGATCGAGGCCGAGCTGCTCATCATCCTGACCGATCAGGCCGGCCTTTATGAAGAGGATCCGCGGGTCAATCCCGCGGCGCGCCTGGTCTCCGAGGCCCCGGCCGGCGACCCTCTGTATCTCGCCATGGCCGGCGCCCCCGGGGAGCTTGGGCGTGGCGGGATGCGCACCAAGCTGACGGCCGCCCATAAGGCGGCGCGCTCGGGGGCGGCCACCGTCATCGTGGCCGGACGCGAGCCGGACGTGCTCTTGCGGGTATTGGCTGGCGAGACGCTCGGGACCTACCTTTATCCGGCGACCTCGCGCCTGGCGGCGCGCAAGCAGTGGCTGGCCGCGCATCTGGCGGTGCGCGGTCGCCTCACGCTCGATGCCGGCGCGGTGCGGGTGTTGCGCGAGGCCGGCAAGAGCCTGTTGCCGGTCGGGGTCCGTGGGGTCGAAGGGTCATTTGCGCGTGGCGAGATGGTGGCGTGCGTCGATGCCGAGGGTCGCGAGGTGGCGCGCGGTCTCGTCAACTATCCGGCCGCGGAGCTCTGTCTCATGATGGGGCGGTCGAGCGAGGAGATCGAGTCGATCTTGGGTTACCAGGGCGAGCCCGAGGTTATCCATCGGGATAACCTCGTGATCGTCTAGCCGAGCCCTTGGGGGCGCCCCTAGGTGCTCGCGCGGTGCAGGCGGGCGTTCAGGCGGCTCTTGTAGCGCGCTGCGGTGTTGCGATGCATGATGCCGCGCGATATGCCGCGGTCGATCACCGAGCTTGCCTCGCGCAACGCCATCTGACCGCCTGCGATGTCCTTGTCGTGCACCGCCTTTAGCACCTTTTTGATCGCGGTGCGGATCTGCGAGCGAAACGCGACGTTCCGCTGCCTATGGATCTCGGCCTGCCGTGCCCGCTTCTTTGCTTGAACTGTATTCGCCAAAAGCCTGCTCCTGGGAAGAGGATAGGAAAAAGCGGCACACTATGCCGTGGCCCCGGGGGCTTGTCAATGGCGTGGATGGCCGACGTTTGTGGGGGGCGCGCGGGGCGCTATACTCGCGGGCCTTGCGCGGCCGTAGGGATGAGTTCTTTAAGGAGAAGCGGTGGCCAATCGCCTGATTCGTTCGCTGTTTGCCACGGGGGGCATGACGTTCGTATCGAGGATCACGGGTTTTGTCCGTGACATCCTGCTCGCGCGGCTCCTCGGGACGACGGCGCTCGCCGACGCCTTTTTTGTGGCGTTTCGCATACCGAGCTTCCTGAGACGGGTGTTCGGCGAAGGGGCGTTCTCGCAGGCGTTCGTACCGGTGTTCGCCGCCGAGCTCCACAAGGAAGGGGCGTCGGCGGACGACGAGGCGCGGGCGTTCATCGATCACATGGCCGGCACCTTCATGCTGGTGCTGTTGGTGGTGACTGCCGTCGGGGTGCTGGCGGCGCCGGTGATCATTTGGGTGCTGGCGCCGGGCTTTCTCGCCAATCCCGCCAAGTATCATCTGGCGGTGCGGCTCTTGCGCATCACCTTTCCTTATCTCTTTTTCATCTCGCTCGTGGCCATGGCCGCCGGCATCCTGAATACCCGCGGACGGTTCGCGGCGGCGGCCTTTACCCCGGTGCTCCTCAATCTGAGCCTGATCGTCGCCGCCGGCGTGATCGCCCCCCACAGCAGAGCGCCGGTGGTCACGGTCGCATGGGGGGTGTTCATGGGGGGGATCTTGCAGCTCCTGTTCCAGATCCCGTTTCTGCGCCGTATCGGTCTTCTGCCGCGCCCCCACTTCTCGTTTCGTCATCCGGGCGTACGCCGCGTGTTCCGGCTCATGGTGCCTGGCATCTTCGGCTCGTCCATTGCCCAGATCAACCTCGTGGTCGATACCATGCTGGCCTCGTTTCTCGTGACCGGAAGCATCTCGTGGCTTTATTTCGCCAACCGCCTGCTCGAGTTTCCCTTGGGGATATTCGGCGTGGCGCTCGGTACCGTGATCCTGCCGCACCTGTCGGCGAAGCATGTGAAGGCCTCATCCGAGGAGTTCGGGCATGCCCTGGACTGGGCCTTGCGGTGGGTGGTGATCATCGCCATCCCGGCCGCCGCCGCGCTGATGGTGCTGTCTATGCCCATCATCGTGACGTTATACCGCTACGGGGCCTTCACCGCCTTCGATGCCGCCATGACCGGACGCGCACTGGTGGCGTTTGCCGTCGGCCTGCCGGCCTTCTTACTCATCAAGGTCCTGGCCCCCGGCTATTATGCGCGCCAGGACACCCGTACCCCGGTGAAGATCGGCACGATCGCGCTGATCGCCAACATGGGCTTCAATGTCGCGCTGATCTGGCCGCTGGCGCACGCGGGTCTGGCGCTCGCCACCTCGCTGTCGGGCATATTGAACGCCTATCTCCTGTATCGCGGTCTGCGCCGCGAGCAGATCTATCAGCCGGGTCCCGGCTGGCGACGCTTATGGATCCAGGTCGGCGGGGCGAGCGTGGCCATGGTGCTGCTGTTGTGGCCGGCGCATCATGTATCCCGGGCGTTCTTCACGGCCTCAGGGATGCATCGGGCGGCGGTGCTGGGGGCGTGGATTGCGGCGGGACTGACCGTGTATGGTACAGTGATGTGGCTTTTGGGGGTTCGCCCCCAGGCATTACGGTTGCAGTCGATTGGGGCGAATGAGGACGTATGACGGCGGCGATTTGGCAGATCGGGTCACCGGGGGACCCGCGCGTCTTTACCCTTGCGGAGGCCGAGGAGCTCTTTCCGTTGGTGCGGCATATCACCTATGGCGCCTACCGCGAGCTCGAGCCCGTACGCCGCTCGTTGTCGACGCTGCCCCCGGACAGTGGGGCGCTTTATGAGGCGGAAGAGGATTACGAGTGCATTGTGAAGCGCTGGGTGGCCAAGATGGAGCGCTTGGGCGTGGTCGTGAAGGGCCTGTGGCTCGTGGACTTCGATACCGGAGACGGCTACCTCTGCTGGCGTTTCCCGGAGCTGCGGCTCGCCTACTACCACAGCTACTGCGAGGATTACGCCACCCGCCGTCCGTTGCGCGAGGTGATCGAGGAGCTGGACCCGGATTGGGCCTGCTAGGTGGCCGCCTAGCGCCTCCGTGGGTCGACGCGGGCGTAGGCCGGCCGAGGCCTGGCGATGGCAGGGACGGGCAGGGCGCGCCTGGACCGCACCGGTGCAATGCGTTAAGCTTTTCGGCTTTCGGTTAGCGCCGGCATGGAGTGTATTCGGGGGCTTTACAATGTCCGTCCGCGTCATCGCGGCGCGGTCGTTACGATCGGGAATTTCGACGGTTTTCATCTGGGCCACCGACAATTGGTGGGGCTCCTCAGGGCACGCGCCCGGGAGCGCGATGCGTCCTCGCTTGTCATGCTGTTCGAGCCGCAGCCCCAGGAGCACTTCGCGCATGGCGAACCGCGCACGCGACTCATGCGGCTGTCGGCGAAGCTTGCGGCGTTTCGCGATGCGGGCGTCGATTACGCCATGGTGTTGCGCTTCGATGAGCGGCTTGCCGCCCTGCCGGCCGTGGATTTCATCGAGGATATCCTGGTCGGGGCGCTTGCTATGCGCGGGCTTGTCATCGGCGACGACTTCCGGTTCGGGGCCGGACGGGTCGGCGATTTCGCGATGCTGAAGGCCGCCGGGGGGCATCACGGATTTTTTGTCGAGTCCACAGGGACCTTGAGCGAGACCGGCCAGCGGGTCAGCAGCACGCGACTGCGCAAGGCCCTGGCGTGCGGCGACATGCGCGAGGCCGAACGGCTCATCGGGGCCCCTTACCATTATGGGGGGCGAGTGGTGGCAGGCGATGCCCGCGGGCGCCTTCTGGGGTTTCCCACCGCCAATATCCTCATGCCGGACCCACCGCCGGTGGCGGGGGTGTTTGCGGTGACGGTGCGCACGGAAGGCGGACGCGTTTATGCCGGTATTGCCAACGTCGGGCGGCGCCCGACAGTTGGCGGCGGACGCGTACTGCTCGAGGTCCATTTGCTGGATTTCGCCGGAGATCTGTACGGGCAACGGCTGCAGGTGGGCTTTCTCGAGCGCCTGCGCGAGGAGCGCAGGTTCCCGTCCCTGGAGGCGCTCACCGCGCAGATCGAGCACGACCGCGCCTGTGCACGCCGCTTTTTTGCCAATCGGGGAATGATAGAACCGTAAACCAACCCGCGACTTAAAGTCGCAGGCTTTATTCTGGGGAACACAGCGATGCCGTATTCGCCGAACAT
>JAJZZU010000061.1 GCA_021797365.1 Pseudomonadota bacterium
ATCGAGGCCGCGTCGCGCCGCCAGAAGTGGATCGATCAGGCGCAGAGTCTGAACCTCTACATGGCGGAACCCTCGGGGCGGAAGCTGTCCGATATGTATATGTTGGCGTGGGAAAAGGGGCTGAAGACTACCTATTACCTACGCACCCTGGGCGCCACCTCGGTGGAGAAGTCGACGCTAAACGATGGGGCCCTGAACGCGGTACGCGGTGCGGTGCCCGAGGCCCCCAAGGCCTGCGCCATCAATGACCCGCAGTGCGAGGCATGCCAATAAATCAGGAGGGAAACATGCTGGATTTTGACGGCACACCGGCCACGGCCAACTCCCCTCAAGGGGGCGTCACCGGACTTGAGGACCTGAAGATCGGGTCGGGACGGGTCCAGGTCGACGACAAGCGCATCATCAACTGCCAGGCCGATGTCAATCAGCTCGTGCCCTTCAAGTATCAGTGGGCATGGCAGAAGTACCTGGATGCCTGCGCGAACCACTGGATGCCGCAAGAGGTGAACATGTCGCGCGACATCGCGACCTGGAAGGACCCCAGCGGGCTCACCGCCGACGAGCGCACCATCATAAAGCGCAATCTCGGCTTCTTTGTGACCGCCGACTCGCTCGTGGCCAACAACCTCGTGCTCGCGATCTACCGCCACATCACCAATCCGGAATGCCGGCAGTACCTGCTTCGGCAGGCCTTCGAGGAGGCGCTGCACACACACGCCTATCAGCACATCGTGGAAAGCCTCGGCCTCGACCAGGGCGAGATCTTCAACATGTACCGCGAGGTTTCGTGCATATCGGACAAGGATGTGTTCGAGCTACAGTTCACTCGCGAGCTCATGAACCCCAATTTCTCCACGGGCACCGAAGAGAATGACCGGCGATTTCTGCGCAACCTGATCGGCTACTACGTGATCATGGAAGGCATCTTCTTCTATGTCGGCTTCGTGCAGATGCTGTCGTTCGGCCGGCGCAACAAGATGATGGGCGCGAGCGAACAGTTCCAGTACATATTGCGCGATGAATCCATGCACTTGAACTTCGGCATCGATCTCATCAATCAGATCAAGATCGAGAACCCGGCGCTGTGGACCGAGGCCTTCCAGAACGAGGTGATCGACCTCATAAAGCAGGCGGTGGCGCTCGAGTACCGCTATGCCGTCGACACCATGCCGCGCGGGGTCCTCGGACTCAATGCCGCGATGTTCGATGATTACCTCAAGTTCATCGCCAATCGGCGTTGCCAGCAGATTGGTCTGCCCCTCCAGTATGCGGGCGCGACCAACCCGTTCCCATGGATGAGCGAGGTCCTCGATCTGAAGAAGGAGAAGAACTTCTTCGAGACGCGCGTGACGGAATATCAGACCGGTGGGGCGCTGTCCTGGGATTAGAAGGGTCATCGTCGATTCTCATTAGTCACGAGACTAATCTCATTAGTGGCAAGACTCGCCTCGTTAGTCGCGAGACTCGGATACCAGGAGTGAGGTGGCGGCCCTTGGAGTCTTCTCGGCGGGCACGTGCTTATATCCTCAGGATGGGCACGAGGCTACGTCTATCCTCCAGTCATCACGCTAGGCCACCGAGAAACAAGACGCACGGAAATTGCCGGGCATGCGCCGCTGTCGGAATTCGGCACGGCGCGCGGCCCCCGCCGAGTCGTGGGCGCCCGACCCGACGAAAAAGCGTTCTGAGACCGTTGGCTGAGAAATCGTCGGACCCACGCAGTTTGAGATCCGGGCGTAAGAGAACCCTAGGCGTGGATGGTGCCACGCAAGCCCCTCCAGTGGTGGAAGCTGGGGTCTTAGCGCCGTACTCGGTGCCTTGCGGCATTATCTACAGACCCCACCCGTCCCGCAAGCCAGGCGGGGCGACGGTTGGCGGGGGCGCTGATTTGGGAAATACGTGAAATCACGCTCGCTGCGCGCCACGGAGCGAAGCGAGGGCGTGTAGTCCGCGGGACCAGCCATTCGGCCGGCAATGGGCGCAGGTCCGGGCGGGGTGGCCGCAAGCCACTTGCAAGGATACCAGCCGTGCGGCCGGCAATGTCGACACGCCGTCCAGTTATTGTGGGCGAGCCTCTTGTGCGCCCGAAAAGCGCACGGCTCGCCCGCAGGACGGCTGCGGCGCGACATCTCGTAGCGGAGCGGAGAGATCATGAGTATTGCGCTGAGATCGAAGGCGCGACATTGTGGGCCGCATGGCCCAGGGCGACTGGGACGTCCCGTCGCGCATACTGAAGGCCGGCGCACGGTTGTTTAGTGAGACGGATTGGGGAAAGTCTCGCGATTAGTGAGATTTGGTTTCACGGCCAGTGAGACGTTTTTGGCTAAGCCGCTGATTTATAATAACCTGCAGTCTCGCCACCAATGAGACGGGACGGTCATCGTCAACTCTCGTGAGTCGTTGCGCTGGGCCATCCGGAAACGGGGGCCCGGGAATCGCGAGGCATGCGCCGCTGTGCGCAGGTGTGGTAATGCACATCCTTACGTTGCGCGAGCGCTTCGATAGATCGGGCTTCAGCCGGGAAGGCGGCCCGATCTTCATCAAAACTCCGTTCTTGTGCGGCCACGCGTCTCGGCCACTGATCTTCCATGAGACTGATGGCCCGCGCCCAGGCGTGGATGGCTGCGCCATCTGATGTTCGAGCCGGTTTCCGACACGCACGACGTTACCAGTTAGGAGCAGAAGCCCCCAACTGGTAATACGGCTCACGCGGTTCGCTTATTTATGATGCGCGGCGTAATATTTTGCCGCTTCCTCATGATGATGAGCAGCGTGAGTGCCGTGCGCGTGCGCTAGGTGCGCATGATGCGCCGCCTTTTCGTGCTGTCCGGCGTCATGATGTTTTGCGGCCTCTGTATGATGTTTTGCAGCTTCGGTATGGTGTTTCGCGGCATTCTTATGGTGCTCAGCGCCTTCATGCATTATGTTGACTCCTTGATGTGTGGATTTTCGAACTTTCCATAGACGTAACCGTAGCGCTCCCGCGTACCGGGTATATGATATCTGTCGAGTCGGCGTGAACTCGACCATGGATGACCATGGGCAATATCTGCTCGTGTCCCTCGAATATGGGGGCGCATCCGTTACGTAGTACTCAGTCAGCGAAACACCAGGAAAGTTCGCTCTTACCGACTTTTTAAATTTCGTCCCTTCCTAGGCATATTTCGACAAAATATAAACGGGTATCGACCGATATGTAATAGGACAGCAAACGGGTTTGCGCGGACGGGAGGTGACCATTCTTGAAGTCTCGAAAGAGCAGGAAGCCGTGCCTTACGATCTTTCTCTGGTCGGACCTACGCGGCACCCGAGGGAGGCGTGATGGTCACGGCGTGACCGCTACCCCGCGTTGCGGCGGCGTGCTCCACGATATCCAAAAACGGTTTGACAATGTCGATGGGCATGGGGAATATGACGGTGGAATTGTTTTCTCTGGCAATTTCACTCAGGGTTTGAAGGTAGCGCAGCTGCATGCCGCCCGCGGCAGAGGCCAGGATGGTGGCGGCGTTTGTGAGAGTCTGAGCCGCTTGAAATTCGGCGTCGGCATGAATGATCTTGGCGCGGCGATCTCGCTCGGCTTCAGCCTGTCTGGCAATGGCTCGGATCATGTCATCCGTCAAAAGGATATCGCGCACCTCCACGTTGATGACTTCGATACCCCAGGCAGCGACCTGGTTTTCCAGTATATCCTGGATGTCGGTATTGAGCTTGTCGCGCTCAGCCAGCATCTGGTCGAGCTCGTGTTTGCCGATGACAGAGCGCAAGGTGGTTTGGGCAAGCTTGCTCGTCGCCGAGAAGTAGTCTTGGACATGAATGAAGGCCTTGGCGGCGTCAATGACACGAAAGTACAAGACCGCATCGACCTTTATGGAGACGTTGTCCCGGGAGATCGCCTCTTGGACCGGCACGTCATGGACTTGGGTACGGAGATCCACGCGCACTTTGCGCTGGATGAGCGGGATGACGATGACGAGGCCAGGACCTTTGACCTGCGAGAAGCGTCCGAGGGTAAAGACAACCGCGCGCTGGTATTCATAGATGATGTTGAGCGACCAAAAGATCAGAAAGGCAGCCAGGAAGACCAGGATAAGAACCGGTTCAAAGATCATGGGGGGCTCCTTGGGCGGCGGCCAAGATCCACGGCGGGAGGGGCATGGCCAGCCAGGATGGGCTATTGGCCATTTACGGCCGCATAATCTCTATAGGATAGACCGGCGCGGAGACTATAGCGATCATGGGGCTTCGGAGCGTCGGCGCGGGACCCAGGCTCCGGGCCTGGCGAAACGGGGATAGGTCGTGCCCACGCCAGCAGGCAAGCCACGCCGCGATCGCCCAGGGGTCGCCCTAGACCTCGCTTTGCGAACAGACATACAAGGCGCGGGCCCGCGATCATGCGAGCGGCCGTTGCCTCAGGTCTTGGTGAGACTCGGGCGCCACCGGCCGGACGCAATACCGTCTCGGGCGGCACGCCATTGCGGTCCCAGACCTCAACGGATGATGCGAATGTCGATACCCAGGGAGAGTTGCCCCCAAGCCCTGTCCGCGGTCCAGACAGGCACCCCCTTCACGGCCGCGAGCGCAAGGCACGCCCGGTCGGCCAGCGACAACCCCTGGGAGCGGGTTTTCGCCCAAAGCGTCGCGGCGACGTCGGCCTGCTCTTCCGTAAATGGCACGATCACCGTACCCATGTCAGCGAAGTCCGCGGCCATGCCCGCGACATTCACGCTCCGACCCAGGGCCTTTTGCAACACCTCCGCCCAATTCACCGCCGAAACCGCGGCCTCGTCCAGGAGCGAGCGCACGATCTCGGCCCCTGACTCGTGGTTTAGGAACGCCAACAGTGCCGAGGCGTCAAGCACTCGGCTCATTTCCCCAAGACTTCTTTGGCGGCCTCGGCACGTCGCTCTCTTATGAGTTCGTCGACCAGATTCGCGTCTGGTGACACATGCGCGAAGCGCTCCTGAAGACGGCGCTCAATCGCCTCACGACGCTCCAACACGAGGCTCTCGCCTACCTGGCGCGCCACGAGTCGGTCGCCTGATTGGAGCTTTAGGGCGCGACGCAGCCGAGCCGGGATCACAAGACGCCCATGAGCGCCCACCTGAACATCGGCCCTGACATCATCTGCCATAACTTGTCCGCGCGTGACACGATTTTTTTATTATGTCACCTGATACAGCCTTTGCCAATCGCGGCGTGCGGTGACCGACGTCTAACACCCACGTCTCTGATCGACCTTCATTGACATCCTCCCAGCCTGAAGGCCGGAGATTCCTACGGCGCTCAATGCACGCGGCACGGGGTCGCTTCGGCGGGTTCCTGCTTCCTCGGGGCCACCCTACCCGCACCGAGATACAGATAGGGGCTGACATCCCCTCGACAGGCCATGACGGCATGCCCTGCCGCCAGTGTAGCGTGCGCTCACCATTCCCCAAGATCTTACCCCAAGCCTTTCCTGTGCGCCGGACCACTTCTCAACATGGTGCCACCTCCTCCCGGTTGGCCATGAGCGCCATGCATGCGCAAACGCGCCCAGCCTTTTCACCCGGGCCTAGAGTCGTCTCATCTGCTACAGGCCCAAAGGGGACGTGAATCGGACCGGGGTGCGGCGGAATAAAGCGGCATTTCCGGGAGACGATGGGGCCGGGCGAGGCGCGCCGGCCGGCGTCCAAGTCCCAGGCATCACGCCGCGCGCACCCGCTCGCGCAGGTGATCGGCCGTGGGCGGGACGGCATCGATCGACCGTGCGAGATACTCAGACACGCTCCTCATGCCCAAGAGATCGCCTAGCACCTGCGGCCAGGGCTGTGCCCAGACGTCCAGATAATCGCGCTCACCCTCCTCGCTCGCCATATAGGCGAGGCTTTCCGTGCCGGGCGTGAAGAGGCATTCGATGCCGGGTTTGGTATTGCCGCGGGCGTCGCAACGGTACCAGCCGGATCGGGGGAGCCAGACTGCGGCCAGGCCATGCGTCGCGTGACGATCGGGGTTGGCGTCATCGAACCGCAGGCGCTGGTAGCAAAAACCCGAGGGAAGACCGCAGGCCCGCCACAGCGCGACCAAAAGATGGCTTTTCCCAAAGCACAGAGCACTGCCGGTATCCAAAACCGCGGAGGCCGATACCGGCAGCTCCTCGCGCGCGGCATCCACGCTATGCAGAATCTCGTCCCGCACGAAGGTGAAGCAGCGTTCGGCGGTCGCTACGGGATCGTCACGGGTGAGTTGCTCGGCGACCCAGCGGACCCGCGGGTTATCCCCGTCGACCACGGCATCCATTCGCAGAAAGGCCTTATGCGGCTCATGATATTTCATGGTGCATTTCTCACCGGTAGCGGCGTTGACGGGCAAACGGGCTTGGGTCGCGGCGCCGCCAATATTCGGCCTGTCATTGTAACAATATCTTCTTCAGCGGGAAGATCGACGCGCTTAGGCGCGATTGCGAGCACGGAGTGGATGGGTTCGATAGCCGCCGCCGGGCGTGCGGACCCAAACGGGATTCGCGCGCCTCTTGGCTGCCGAGGGGACGCCGACGAACCGAACCCGGGACCTTAGGCGAAGAGGGCCACGCGAGTGGGGGTGCCCGGCAGGCCGGGGCGCGAATGGCGACGACGTCTGTGGACGACGCCAGGCCTGCCAATCAAGCCGACGAACAGGGAGGGCCTATGGACACCACGAAATCGATCGACCTCAAAGGTCTGTGCTGCGCACAACCCATCGTCACGCTCGCCAGGGAACTCGCGGGCATGGCGCCCGGGGAGGTGTTGCTGGTGTCGGCCGATAAGGACTCTCTGCGCCGGGACATCCCGGCATTTTGCCGACAGACAGGCCATGCCCTGCTCGAAAGCCACGAATGCGACGGGGAACTGCACTTCTGGATTCGCCGCGCGTAACCGCTGGGCGGTTGCCCGGGGGCGTGTGTCGGGCAGCGGGCGCGCCTTGTGGGCGGTTTTTTGATATATCGCAAGATGCCCCCGGAGCCAGCCGGTTTACCCTCGTTGCGGAGTCACTCCCCTACCGACCGGGGCACCGTGCGCCGGCCATGGCCGAACGTCCCGAGTCGGGGCCCATCCGCCAACAGTCCATTGATAACCAATCGGGAGCCGTCGACCACCATGAGCACCCCGTCGCCCTCCAGGCACGAACCGCAACGAGAAGCCGAGCCCTACACCATCCTGAGGGCCCCGGTCACACTTGATCCGAGCGCCCCGCGGCGCTACCCCTGGGCCTGGCAGAAGTATCTCGACGCCTGCGCCAATCATTGGATGCCGCAAGAGATCAGCATGGAGCGGGATATCGCACTCTGGAAGAGGCCCCATGGTCTGTCCGAGGACGAGCGGCGCATCGTCAAGCGCAATCTCGGATTCTTTACGACCGCGGACTCGCTCGCGGCCAACAATATCGTCCTTGGAACCTACCGCCAGATCCGCGCGCCGGAATGCCGGCAATATCTGATCCGGCAGGCCTTCGAGGAGGCGATCCACACGCACTCATATCAATATATCGTCGAGTCCTTGGGCCTCGACGAGGGTGAGGTCTTCAACGCCTATCGCGAGATCCCGTCGATCCGCGACAAGGATGCGTTCCTGCTCCCTCACATCGAGGTCCTGGCGGCACCCCGCTTCCAGACCGGAACGCGCGAGACCGACGCCGCGCTGTTGCGCTCGCTCATCGTCTTCGCGGCCATGATGGAAGGGTTGTTCTTTTATGTCGGGTTCGCGCAGATCCTGGCGCTGGGACGCCAGAACAAGATGGTCGGTGCCGCCGAGCAATACCAGTACATCCTGCGTGACGAATCCATGCACTGTAACTTCGGCATCGATCTCGCCAACCAGATCAAGATCGAGAACCCCGAACTGTGGAGTCCCGACTTTCAGGCCGAGATCCTGGGGCTGATGCGTACCGCCGTGGATCTCGAATGCGCCTACGCCACCGATACCATGCCGCGCGGGGTGCTGGGACTGAACGCCAACCAGATGCATCAATACGTCACCTATATCGCCAATCGCCGCTGCGCCCAGCTGAACCTGCCGGAGATCCACCCCGGAACACCGAACCCTTTTCCGTGGATGAGCGAGATGCTGGACCTGAAGAAGGAGAAGAACTTCTTCGAGACGCGCGTGACGGAATACCGGACCGGCGGAGGGTTGACCTGGGATTGAGGCCCGCGCCGGGCATGGCAAGACACACCCCGAGACCTGAAACCCGCGCGGCGCGCCGCCCCGCTCAGTATCCGCCGCCGCCCATGCTCGAGGCCTTGAAGGCGATGGCAACCGCGGCCACCACGGGTATCAACGCGGCGAAGGCCGGTGCGAGCACCGCCCAGGACCCTTCACGGCGGTAGCGGCGAACGGCGAACTGGGCGCTGAGCCCCAGGGCGACAGACGCAACGAATGCCCCAACGACCCCCGTCCCCACCCCCGCAAAAAAGCGCAGATCCAGGACAAGGGCGCCCAGGACGAAGGTGGTGGTGGCGCGCCCGGCACCGGATAGGCGCAGGCTCCCGCTGAAAGGGTTCAGGATCAAGTTTGCCACCAGGGCCGCGGCCAGGGTCGCCGCGAGCTCGCCCAGCAGAATGCTGCCGGAGAGCGGCGCCACGACAGCAAGCCCCGCCGATACGACGAGGGCAATGGCGGCGAACGGCGCGCCGCCGACCCTCGGGGCGCCCGAGAGGATCCATAGGGCGGACCACACGACGGCCGCGAGGGCCCAGGCAGCCCAGGCGGCCGAGGGAGGCTCACGCCCGAGAATGGGCCAGAGCAGGACCGCGGTCCCGCTGGCGGCCACCAGGATCGCCAAGGCGGCCACCCTGGATGCGCCGCCGAGGTTGGCGAGGGGCGTGGCTATTATGAGCGCCACGATAAACCACGGCACCCACGACAATACCGTCGCGGGCGGAAATGTGAAGTCGCGGTAGACGGCGAAATAACCAGCAAGGAAGGCCGCCGGGACCGCGAGCCCGGCGATGGCCGATGCCAAGCGCGGAGCGCCTTGGGAGAAAAACCGGGAGGACATCACCGCAAGCGCCGCCAGCACCGCCGGCGCAAGAACGACACGCATCAGCTGCGATCTCACGAACGAGGAATGAAGCAACGCCCACATGATGTGCCCCCCAGTGCGCCGGATAGGCCGGCACGCCCTATGTTGCTTAACGCGCCGTGCGCACGCCCTCAATATTTACATGCAGATGCACACGGTTGGCGATCATGCCGGCGTAGGCCGACATGCCAAAAGCGCTACGGCGAATGGTCGTCGTGGCCTCGTAGCCGGACAGATAACCGCCCCATGGCTTGGGGAGGGCCGCAACCTCGCCAGCACCAACCTCGCGGACGTGAAATACGACCGGCCGGGTGACACCGTGCAGGGTGAGGCGCCCGTAGAGCAGGCCCGCGCCCGCGCCCTGGGGCTGGAAGCGCGTACTGCGAAAGCTGATGGTCGGAAACTCCCGGACATTGAAGAAATCCGGACCGCGCAGGTCATGGTCGCGCATCGCAAAATTGGTGTTGATGCTGGCGGCGGCGATGCGGATCACCACCTTGTCGCGCGAGGGCGCGGCGCTATTGAATGTATAGGTGCCGGACATCTTGTCAAAACGCCCCACGACCACGGCAACCCCGGCATGGCCGATGGTGAACCGGGCCAGGGAATGGTTCGGGTCAATTCGGTAGGTCCCGTTGGGGCTGCCGGTCAGGCGGTGATAGCGCGCCGCATGCGCGAGCGGTACGAGCGTGCTGGAGACGAGGCCGGCGACGAGGGCCGCGCGGTACAGGGTGGATAAACGAGACGAGGACATGGCCATTCTCCTTTAGTTGAGGTGCGAATCCGCCGGGCCCGGGTTCCGGCCCTTGCCGACCGTCCGGCGGGTATCGCCACAAGCCCTATCGTTTCTTATGCGGATAGTCTGTATACAAACTACTATTACGGAGGGGTATTGTCAATATCCAAACTATCGTCTCTCACGGTTCGCGAAATCGCTCGCACAGGCGGCGCAAATCCCGGCGCGTCCGATCGAGATCATCGGGGCTCATGTCGAGAAAGACGCGTTTTAGGTGCTGTATGTGCATCGGGAAGACGCGCGCAAACAGGGCCTCGCCCGCGCCTGTCAAGACCGCGTGAAAGCTGCGGCGATCCCCGCTCGGGACTTTCCGAAACACCAGCCCCTTGGCCTCGAGGCGATCGATGATCCCGGTTAAAGTGCCCTTGGTGATCAAGGTCTTGCGGGCCACCTCGCTCAACGCAAGACCCTCGGTGCGACCGAGTGTGGCGATGACATCGAACTGCGCCGGGGTGAGGCCCAATTCGCGGACATGGGCCGCCGAGTAATTGGAAAAGGCATGGTAGGCC
>JAJZZU010000062.1 GCA_021797365.1 Pseudomonadota bacterium
AACGGAACCGGCGGCAGTACGGGGGCGTAGCGCCGGGTACATCACGATCATCGGGGTCTATCACGGGCAGTCCTCGGTCATGAATCGACGCCTGCTCTACGC
Source organism: Pseudomonadota bacterium (assembly GCA_021797365.1). The sequence goes on from JAJZZU010000062.1 coordinate 103, forward strand.
AGGGCCTTTCAACACCGACGACCGTTTAAATCAGGAGGCGTGTAAAACGCAGATAGGGAGGTGGGGCGCGACTTGCATGCCGATCGGACCGCCGCGGGGCGAGCCCCAGCATCGGCATTTCCGGGAGAACCGCGAAGGATTGGACCACCAGCACGGGCTGCGGCAGAATCACGCCCGCCATGCCCGGACCCACTCGGTGCCGGCACTGGAGTTGACGGCAGGCCCTCATCCCGTGCCCGCCCGCATGGGATCGTTTCATCATCCCCGCCATGTGCGGCATCATCCGGCACATAGCCGTCATGCGCGGGCCACTGTGATAAGCGGCCGCCTGCAGGGGCCACAAGCCCATGAACGCGAGCCATGCCGCCAACAGCATCCGGGGAGAATGACGGGCCGATTGCAACACGGGCGCCTTTAGGTTCTTGACTGATCACCATCGTAAGGGGGCGATGGGGCGACCGTCAATATGGACGGACGGCGACCGCCCGCAGAGGCCTGGCCCCCTGCGGGGCCAGGCGCCGAACCCTGGTACCGTTAGCGGTGTCCCAGGTAGAGGTGCCGCAAGACGTTATTGCCGAGGACCTGCTGAAGGGCAGCAAACATGATATGTCCGATCAGATAGGCCCAGACGACATACGACAGCCAGAGGTGCGTGGTGGCAAGCGTCGTAAAGAGCGCATAAGCAGACGAGTGCAGGAACAGGCCGTACCCGCCCGGTATCTCCATGTACATGAGAAGACCAGTGGCGGCCATGCCCGAGACCGCGAGCAGACCTATGCCGTGCATGAAGCTAGACAGGCCCGTCCGATCCCCCGACCCCGGCAATTTCCCTTGAAAGACCCCGAAGGCCTCATGCGCGACCACGCGCATCCCGGCGCGATTCCATGGAAATAATATTGGAAGATCCCGTCGTGCCCATGTCCACATCCAGTCCATGATAATGACGAGCGTCGTCGCGATACCCAAGACACTGTGGATGAAAAGCCAATGCGGGCGGGTGCCCTGCGATACGATAAGACCCGTCGACAACTCTGCAAGAACCGTGACGACAAGCGCCGCATGCACTATGCGCGTGCCGTTATCCCATGGCCGTGATTCCATAAGAATCTCCTTTTATACTTATATAGCCACGTGTTTCGGTCGTGGCCCAAGACCGCCATCCCCATTGCTAGCGGGGATGTAACAGCATCAATAATATGAGCGGGAAAATGGCATCTTGTCAAAGACTGGCGGTGTACCCTAAAGGGCTAGCGGTAACAGCACGGACGTGAAAAAGTCGGCGATCGGGTTCCAGCGTATCGTGTTCCTGTCAGTGTCACAAAGAATCCATGTTTCCATGTCCGCCATTTCATTAACGGCCCTCTCTAAGCTTACGCTAGGGCATGAGTTCGGCACTCATGACCGGCCGCACATTGTAGGCCGCATGGCCTATGCAGCGAGACATCCCCCGCCCCACCTCGAACGGTTCCCGCCCAGACCACATCGCTTTGCCAGCACCAGTACCCGCGCCGCATGGTCATCGCGGCCACAGGTGAGGCCGCCATGCCGGCATCCTGCGGTCGGTGCCAGGGCCTTTTCTGCTCGTCCGGCAACGGCCGGCATAGAGGGCGGCGTCGCGTGGGGGGGATGCTTGGGTCGGCGCCTCCTCGTACCAGGATCCGGCCCCTTGCACTTGGGTCCTGACCATCGGGAGTAAGGCGGCCGGGGAGGCGGCCGGAATCTCGTGGTTGAGCCCCTTCACGCGGGGACCGCCGCCGACCCTATGCTTGACGGACAAGGCCTCGGTCGCGATGGCGCCGACTCGCTTGACCAACGCCTGGGCGGAGCCGTTGAATCGCAGGATACCCCGGGGCTGTGCCACCAAGACGCGCCCATCCCGGCCGATAGGTGGGCGATGCCGAGGCTCAGAATAGCGAGTAAGGATCGACATCCACCGACCAGCGCACGCGCGGCGCGTCGGGGATTTCGGGAATCCGCGCAAGCCAGACCTTGAGCCAGGCCTGCAGGGCGCCGCGCCTTTGGCTCGTCACCAAGAGTTGGGCGCGATAGTAGCCGGCGCGGCGCGCGAGGACCGCCGGGAGCACGCACCCGAGGGTCACATCGGACGGGTCCGCGGCGAGTTGCCTTGCCGTCTCCAGAAAGCGCGTGGCCAGATTCGGCGCGCGCGCCTCGGCACGCATGAGCGCGCAATGGGCGTAGGGTGGAAACAGCGTAGCGCGCCGATCGCGCAAGGCCATCTCGGCGAAGGCCTCATAATCCAAACGGGTGAGCGGTGCCCACAAGGGATGCGTGGGGTGGTGGGTCTGGATCAGGACCAGGCCGGGCTTTTCATCGCGACCGGCACGGCCGGCCACTTGCACGATCTGGGAGAACAGTTGCTCATCGGCGCGAAAATCGCTGCCATGGAGCCCTTGGTCGGCATGGATCACGCCGACTAGCGTGACATGGGGAAAATCATGGCCCTTGGCCAACATCTGCGTGCCGATCAGGACGTCGACCTCATGCCCGTGGACCTTGCGCAGTAGCGCCTCGAAGGCGCGGCGACTTGCGGTCGTGTCGCGGTCCACGCGCGCGATACGGGCGTCGGGCAAGACGCGGCGCAGGGCCTCCTCGATGCGCTCGGTGCCCTCGCCGACACGCAGAAGCTTGGGGTGGCCGCAACGCGGACACGCCGCCGGCACCGCTTGTTCGCGCCCGCAGTGATGACAACGCAGGCGCTGGCGGCCCAGATGGACCGTAAGACGCGCATCGCAGCGGTCGCAGGGGGCATGCCAACGGCATTCGGGGCACAGCAGTACCGGCGCATAACCGCGCCGGTTCAGAAACAACAGCGCCTGCTCGCCGCGCGTAAGTCGCGTGCGCAGGGCCTCTACCAGCGGCGCGGACAGGCCGCCGCGCGACGACTCGCGCCCGAGATCGACCAGACGCACGGTCGGCATAGTCCGCTGAGGCCCACGATTCGGCAAGGCGAGCAGGTGGTAGTGACCTTGGCGGGCGTGGCGGTAGCTTTCGAGGGATGGGGTGGCCGAACCGAGCACCACCGGCACGCCGAGATGCTTGGCGCGCCATACGGCAAGGTCGCGGGCATGGTAGCGGAAACCCTCCTGCTGCTTGAAGGACGGATCGTGCTCCTCATCCACGATAATGAGGGCCAGGTGGCGCATGGGGGTAAACACCGCGGAGCGGGTCCCCACAACCACCGCCATGCGCCCCGCGGCGGCCGCCGACCAGATGCGCGCACGCTCGCCAGCGGCGCAGCCCGAGTGCAGCATACCGACCACCGGGCCCAAGCGCGCACTGAGACGCGCGACGAGCTGCGGGGTGAGGCCAATCTCGGGCACCAGTACGAGCGCCTGTCCGCCGGCGGCCAGGACCTCGGCCAGGAGCTCGAGATAGACCTCGGTCTTGCCGCTGCCCGTCACCCCGAACAAAAGAAAGGCGGCATAGCGCCCGAATGCGGCCGCCACCGCGGCGCACGCGGCGCGCTGATCGGGGCGCAACACCGCCGCCGGTGCGGTGGCCGCGGGGACGAATTCATTGCCGGCCTCGCACTCCTCCACCAGGCCTTGTGCTTGCAGCGCCCGCAGTGCGGGTGCAAGACCGGGCCCGCGGGCCTTCAACTCGCCTTCGGTCATCACGCCCGCCACCTTGATGGCCTGCCATAAGGCCGCCTGGCGCTTGGCGCGCGCAAAACGTGTGGCCGGCTGGGCCTGCCCGTCGGCCGTCAGCCGGTAGGCCCTAGGGGGGGCCGCCCCCTGGCCGTGCTTCAGGCCGGCGGGCAGGGCCGCAAACAGGACCTCCCCCAGCGGGTGATGATAATAGTCGGCGGCGAATCGCAGCAATTGAAGCTGTTCGCCCGTCAAGAGCGGCTCGGCATCGATAACCTCGAGGATGGGGCGTAGGGCCACATCCGCGACCGGATCGGCCGGCACCTCGATCACGATCCCCGTCAGCACGCGGCGCCCGAACGGGACGCGGACACGGACGCCGGGCGCGAGTGGCCGCTCGTGCTCATAGTCAAAACTCCGCCGCAGCGGAACCGGCAGACCTACGCGAATCGCGACCATGTCATCGCCCCTCGCCCCTCCTGGTTCACGGCCGGCAACGCAAATTGCTTGCGATTCCGACGCTAAGCGGCTGGATAAAAAAGCAATTCCGCCTTACCCACAAACTCTGTGGATAACTATGTTGAAAAGCGGAGGGAAGTTCTCCGCCCTTGGCCTGATTGCTGATTCCGCTTTAAACTGATGAAAAATTAAGCGGCCTATATTTTTTATTATCTTTCAATGTGTTACCTAAACCCATAGGAAATCTTCCGGGTCATCAATGCAACAGTCTCCAAGGGGCTTGACACACAGCCGAAATGTGAATAACCAACGGGATGCATCAGCAAAAACTGAAATAAGACCGCCCTAAAAAGGGCCCGGCTGCCCATTTCGGGGGCACCCGCCGGGCGCCGGGCAGCGAGGGGCTCAGGGATACGGGCGCGCGCTTGGCGCGTGCACGGTATCGATGCAGAGGCCCACCTGCTCCGGGTCGACGTCCGGCCGTACGCCATGGCCGAGGTTGAAGACGTGCCCCGGGCCCTCGCCGAAGTCGGCAAGCACCGCACGGACCTCGGCCGCGAGCCGCTCGGGAGGGGCATAGAGGGCCATGGGATCGAGATTCCCTTGCAACGCCACCCTATCTCCTGTGGCCGCGCGGGCGGCGGCGAGCGACGTCATCCAATCGATCCCCACGGCATCACAACCGGTCTCGACCAGGGCCGGCAGCCAACACCCGCCGCCCTTCGTGAACACCACCACCGGCACGCTCGCGCCGTCGCGCCGACGGCTCAGGCCGTCCACGATGCGCGCCATGGGATCGCGCGAATACCGCAGAAAATGATGGGCCGCGAGGCTCCCTCCCCAGGTGTCGAAGATCATGACCGCCTGCGCCCCGGCCTCGATCTGGGCATTCAGATAGGCGGTAACCGCCTCCGTGAGTACCGCAAGCAGGGCCGTAAGCGTGGCCGGATCGGAGAACAGCAGACCCTTTACGCGCCGGAAGTCGTCGCTCGCCTGGCCCTCCACCATATAAGTCGCGAGCGTCCAGGGAGACCCCGAGAACCCGATCAGCGGGCACAGACCGGCAAGCTCGCGTCGCACACGGCTTACGGTGTCGAGCACATAGCGCAGGCCGACGGTGGGATCGGGGGCGCGCAGGCGCGCCACGTCGTGGGGATCGCGGATCGGCCGCTCGAACCGTGGACCCTCGCCCTCCACAAACGACAGGCCAAGCCCCATGGCATCCGGGACGGTGAGGATGTCGGAAAACAGGATGGCGGCATCGAGGGGGAATCGACGCACCGGCTGCAGGGTCACCTCACAGGCAAGTTCCGGTGTCTGGCACATGGCCAGAAACGACCCGGCGGCCGCACGCAGCGCCCGGTATTCGGGGAGATAGCGGCCGGCCTGGCGCATCAGCCACACCGGCGTCATGTCCACCGGCAGGCGCATGAGCGCCCGGAGCAGGCGATTGCCGCGGTTCGAGGGTGCGCCGAGATCCGTCATGACGCGAGATAGTCCAATATGCCTTCGGCGGCCTGACGCCCCTCGTACACGGCCGTGACCACCAGATCCGACCCGCGTACCGCATCCCCGCCCGCAAACACCTTGGCGCGTGTCGTTTGATGGCGATAGCGACCGTCCGCCGGCGCCGTGATGCGGCCGGCGGCATCCATCTCTATGCCGGACTCGGCAAGCCAGGCTGGGGGGCTCGGGCGGAAACCGAACGCCACGATGACATCGTCTGCCGGGATCAGCTGCTCGCTGCCGGCCACCGGTTCCGGGCGCCTGCGGCCACGCGCGTCGGGTTCGCCGAGCCGGGTCTCGACCACGCGCACCCCCTCGACCCGCCCCTGGCCCACGATCTCCACCGGGGCACGATTCCACACGAATCGCACCCCCTCCTCCTTGGCATTTGCGACCTCGCGCCGCGATCCGGGCATGTTGGCCTCGTCGCGCCGGTAGACACAGGTCACCGAGGCCGCGCCCTGACGTATCGCGGTGCGGTTACAATCCATGCCGGTATCGCCACCCCCGAGCACCACGACCCGCCGGTCCTTCAAATCGACATAAGGGGCCTCACCCTCGGGGAACGCGAGATCACGACGCGTCACCGCGGCCAGATAGGGGAGCGCCTTGTGGACCCCCGGCAGATCCTCGCCCGGGAACCCCCCCTCGATGTAGGTGTAGGTGCCCACACCCACGAATACCGCGTCGTAGTCCCGCAACAGGTCGGCGAACGGCAGGTCCTCGCCGACGCGGGTATTCAGCACGAATTCGATACCCATGCCCTCGAACACCGAGCGGCGCACGCGCATGACCGTCTTTTCGAGCTTGAAGCCCGGGATGCCGAAGGTGAGTAGCCCGCCGATCTCCGGGTTGCGATCGTAGACCACCGCCTTCACGCCGTTGCGCGCCAGCACGTCGGCGCAGGCAAGGCCCGCGGGTCCGGCCCCGACGATGGCGACGCGCCGTCCGGTGGCCACCACCTGGCTCATGTCCGGGCGCCAGCCCCGGGCATAGGCCTCGGTGAAGATGTACTTCTCGATCGAGCCTATGGTGACCGCGCCAAATCCATCGTTCAGCGTGCAGGCCCCCTCGCACAGGCGGTCCTGCGGACACACCCGCCCACAGACTTCTGGGAGACTGTTGGTCTGGTGGAGAAGCTCAACGGCCTCGAAGATATTGTCCTCGGCGATCAACTTCAGCCAGTTGGGAATATAGTTGTGCACCGGACAACGCCATTCACAGTAGGGGTTGCCGCACCCGAGACAACGGCCGGCCTGCTCGGCGGCCTTGTTGGCATCGAAGCCCCCATAGATCTCGCGGAAGTCGTGGATACGCACAACCACGTCCTTCTTGACGGGATCGGTACGCGGCTTGTCCAGAAACTGAAAGACGTTGGCCATTAATGGCTCTCCACGAGCAGGGTATCGATGCGCACCGCCTTGGGCTTTACGAGCCACATGTGCCCGGCCGTCTCCGACCAACCCATGAGCAGGGCGCGTGCATGGGCGCTACCGGTCGCCTCCCCGTACTCGCTCACGCGATCGCGCAGGAACGCCTGATAGGCGTCCATGGATTCGCCGGTAATGCGATGAATATCGATAAGTTCGTGGTTGTACCGATCGACGAAGACCCCGGCCTTGTCGTAGACGAACGCGAACCCCCCCGTCATGCCGGCCCCGAAGTTCAGGCCGGTCTCGCCCAGCACGATGACGCAGCCGCCGGTCATATACTCACAGCCATGGTCTCCGACCCCCTCGACGATCGCGAGCGCGCCGCCATTGCGAACCGCAAAGCGCTCGCCCGCGAGCCCGGCCGCATAAAGCGTCCCGCCGGTCGCCCCGTACAAGCAGGTATTGCCGATGATGGCAGCCTTATCGCTCGCGAACCGTGAGTCGCGCGGCGGGTAGATCACGATTCGCCCGCCGGCCATACCCTTGCCGACGTAGTCATTAGCGTCGCCCTCGAGCTCGACGGAAAGGCCAGGGGCATTGAAGGCCGCCAAGCTCTGGCCGGCCGAGCCCTGCAGTCGGAGCGTGACCGTACCGTCCGCCAGACCCTTGGCCCCGAACCGTCGCGCGATCTCGCCGGAGAGCCGTGCGCCGATCGAGCGGTGCACATTGCGGATCGCATAGGTGAGGACCACGGACTCACGGGTGGTCAGTGCCGGCAGGGCGTCCTCCATGATGCGCAAGGCAAGCTCGCCCTTATCGAATGGCGGGTTACGTTCCGTCAGGCAGTGCTGCGGCCGGCCGCGTTCGATACCGGCGTCCGAGATGATATCGGTGAGGCGCAGGGCCTTTTGGCGGGGCGTCAATCCCGGCAGGACCGTCAGGAAATCGGTGCGCCCGATGACATCGTCGAGGCGCGACACCCCAAGGAACGCCAGCCACTCGCGCACCTCCTCGGCGATGAACCGGAAGTAATTCATCACCATCTCCGGCAAACCCCGGAAATGCGCCTCGCGTAGGCGCTTATCCTGGGTGGCGATGCCCGTCGCGCAGTTGTTCAAGTGACAGATACGCAGGTACTTGCACCCCAGCGCCACCATCGGCCCGGTGCCGAATCCGAAGCTCTCGGCCCCGAGGATCGCGGCCTTGACGACATCCAGGCCGGTCTTCAGGCCACCATCGGTCTGCAGGATCACCTTGTCGCGCAGGCCGTTGGCACGCAGGGTCTGGTGGGCCTCGCTCAAGCCGAGCTCCCAGGGGGTGCCGGCGTACTTCACCGACGTAAGCGGGCTTGCCCCGGTCCCGCCATCGTAACCGGAGATCGTGATATGGTCGGCATAGGCCTTGGCGACGCCCGCCGCGATCGTGCCCACACCGGGCCCGGACACGAGCTTCACCGAGACCCGCGCCGTCGGGTTCACCTGCTTCAAATCGAAGATGAGCTGTGCCAGGTCCTCGATGGAGTAGATGTCGTGATGCGGCGGCGGCGAGATCAGGGCCACACCCGGCTTCGAGCAGCGCAGACGCGCGATCATCTCATTGACCTTGTGGCCCGGCAGCTGTCCCCCCTCGCCGGGCTTGGCCCCTTGCGCGATCTTGATCTGCAGCATGTCGGCGTGAACCAGATAGTGCGGCGTCACGCCAAACCGCCCGGAGGCGATCTGCTTGATCTTCGAGGTCTTGACCGTGCCGTAGCGTGCCGGATCCTCGCCGCCCTCACCGGAGTTCGAGCGTCCCCCAAGGGTATTCATGGCGATCGCCAGGGCCTCGTGCGCCTCCGGCGAAAGCGCGCCGAGGCTCATGCCCGCCGAATCGAAGCGCTTGTAGAGGGCGGTCGCGGGCTCGACATCCCCCACGGGGATGGCGGCGCGATCGGTGCGCAAGGCGAGCAGGTCCCGGATCATGGCCGGCTTACGCCCGTTCACAAGTCCGGCATAGACCTTGTAGGCCCCGTAATCGCCGGAACGTACCGCGTCCTGCAGGGCCTGCACCACATCCGGGTTGTAGGCGTGGTACTCGCCACCGTGGATGTATTTCAGCAACCCCCCTTGGCGGATGGGCTTGCGGCTACTGAATGCCTCATCGGCCAATATCTCGGCATCGCGCGCGAAATCCGTGAAGGTGCTACCGCCTATGCGGCTCGCGGTCCCGCGAAAACACAAATCCACGACCTCGTCGGCGAGCCCTATCGCCTCGAAGAGCTGGGCGCCGCGATAGCTTGCGATCGTCGAAATACCCATCTTCGACATGATCTTCAGAAGACCCTTGTTGATCCCCTTGCGATAATTCTTGACGGCATGGGCCTCGTCTTGCGAGCGGATCTCGCCGCTGCGTACCAGATCGGCGATCACCTCATAGGCGAGATAAGGAAACACCGCGGTGGCCCCATACCCGATGAGGCATGCGAAGTGGTGCGGGTCGCGCGCGCTGCCGGTTTCCACAACGATGTTGGCCTGACAGCGTAAGCCGGATGTGACCAGCGCGTGGTGCACCGCACCCACGGCGAACAGTGCATGGATCGGCAGGCGGCCACGGGTGACATCGCGATCCGACAACACAATGACGACCACACCGCGTCGCACCGCGGCCACGGCGTCGTCGATGAGTGCCCGCAGCGCCGCCTCAAGGGTCGTAGTCCCCGCCTCATAGTGCAGATCGAGACGCGCGACGCGGTAGGCCGGGTCGTCCTGCGTAACAAGTCGCGCGAACTTGCAGCGGCTCAAGACCGGCGAGGCCACCTCGAGACGCGCGGCATGATCGGCGGTCTCCTCGAAGAGGTTACGTTCCGGCCCGAAGCTTGTGTTCAAGGACATCACGACCGCCTCGCGCAACGGGTCGATCGGTGGATTCGTGACCTGCGCGAACTGCTGGCGGAAATAATCGTACAGGGAACGCACCGCGGTCGACAGGACCGCCATGGGCGCATCGTCCCCCATCGAACCCGTAGCCTCCTGGCCATCCTCGGCGAGCACCCGGATGATCTGGTCGCGCTCCTCGAAGGTCACCTGAAAGAGCTTCTGATGCACGGCGATGTCGATCGCCGAACCCTGGGCGTCGTGGGGATTAAGCGTCCCTTCCAGGTGCCGGGTGCGCGCATCCAGCCATTTCCGATAGGGTTGGCGGGAGGCCAGACGCGCATCGATCTCCGCCGGCAAGAGCAGCGCGCCAGTTTCGGTATCGACCGACAAAAGTTCGCCCGGCCGCAATCGGCCCTTGGCGACCACGTCG
>JAJZZU010000063.1 GCA_021797365.1 Pseudomonadota bacterium
TCCTGGGCGTGGTAGACGGTCAGAACCGCGAACGGAGCCCCATGACGGGTGATCGGAAATGCGCCGACGGATCGGAAGCCGTGAGCAAGGGCGCGCTCCTGCCAGAAACCCGCTAATCCGTCCCGGCGATAGTCGCCGACTGTGACGACGCGGCTTTCGCGATAGGCGATGCCCACCGGACCGCGCCCTTCGGCTACGTCAGGGCGCGACGAGACGCGAATGTGATCGAGGTAGCTGACCTGCGATCCGTGGCGGGCGACCGGTCGGATTGCGCCGCTCGCATCGCTGACAGTCCCTATCCATGCCATGGCCACGCCCCCTAAGTCCACCGCCAACTGACAGGTCAGGGCCAGCAACGCGGCTTCATCCTGAGTGTGGCGAATGGCGGCGTTCAGGGCGCTCAAGGCCTGATAGAGACAGGCCAGACGGGCGGCCTTGGCCGCTATCTCCTGTTCCAGGCTTGCGTCACGCAGCGTGAGGATATAACGGAGATCCCCGGGCCCGTTCCAAGGGCTCGTGCGTACCTCGACCGCTAATGCCGGGCGCAGGCGGGTGGAGATCTTCAGTGCCGGATAAGGGGGCGGCGACTGTAATATCTCGCGGTCAAAGCCCGGAAGGATGGCAGTGATGGCGGTCCCGAGGAGTTCATGGATGTCTTGGCCCAGAAGTCTTTCCGCGCCGGTGTTGGCGGTGGCCACCCGCAGCGTCTCGGTGAGCCCAAGGAGGGCGATGTCGACGTCTGCAAGCGCCACGGCCGCTGGACAGTCGTGGACGAATGACGCGCCACAGCCCCGTACGTACCGCGCCAGACGCGCGAGCAGGCGGCCTAGCCCCTTGCCCCTTTTCATGAAAATCGGCGTACTGTCCGGGACAAACGACATATGATGGCAACACCGTACCAAAGAGGCCAGGGCTGGCGCAAGGACGGGCTTTGCGCCGCGGGCCGCCTTATGGCAAGGCCGCTGTTTTTCATGAGCCTCGAGCCCTACCCCGGGTTGGCCCTATCGGGATGGCCTTTACCATCGTTCCACAAATTCCGTCTACAAATGGCGCACAAGGCCCTGATATTACATCAGTCTGGCAGAGCCCATGGGCTTGTCAAGGCGGGGCCTGATGCCGGAATCGAGGATCGGGGCCTGCGGTTTGCGGCGTGCCGTGGGCATGGTGTGGGTCGGCGCGGCGGCAGCGCAGAGGGTGCCGCGGGCGGCCAGACTCCATGCAGCGCGTCACGGAACGCCACGACGCGCCCGCGCGCAACCGGTGCGCCGCCCGGTATCGGCGCACGGACTGACTCCGTTACTCCGTCAACGGTTCGTTGGTGGGGCGCGCAAAGGCACGCAGCTCGGTCTCGTCGATCACGGCGCGGTCGATTTTGAGATAGGCGACACCCTCGTCTACGGCCACTGCGGCATCGGCTACGCCACGGATGGCGGTGAGCGCCGCCTGCAGGGCATTGGCTTCTTGCGTGTCCGAGGCCTTGATCGGCAGGACGTAGCTCGACAGGTACCGGGGTTCGGCCATCCTGAGCGCGACCAGCAGCCAAAGAAGCACGGCGCTGGCGCTGGTCACGATGGCGCCATGGATGCCCCAGGCCCCGTAGACCATGCCGCCCACGGTGCCCCCTGTAAATACGCCGAGGAACTGGGAGGTCGAATAGGCGCCCATGGCCGTACCCTTTTGATCGGCGGGCGCCACTTTGGCGACCAGCGAGGGGAGGGTCGCCTCGAGGACGCTAAAGGCCGTAAAGAAGACGAGCAGGCCCGCAGCCATGGCCGGCAACGAGCGGTCAGCATAGACGTACGTCAGATTCGCAAGACCCAATACAGTGATCGCCCCGAGCAGGATCTGCCGCATCTTGCGCCGTTGCTCGGCAATGATGATGAAGGGGATCATGAGCAGAAACGCGAACACCATGATCGGGAGGTACAGCTCCCAACTGCGGTTCACCGGGACGTGGGTCATGTGCGCGAGCAGCACCGGCAGGACCACGAAGTTCGACGTGAGCACGAACTGCATGATGAAGATGCCAAGGTCGAGCCGCAATAGCTCGCGATTCTTGAGGACCTTGGCGAAGGATGCCGCGACAATGCCGGTGTCGCGGTGGTGGCGATGCGTTCTTGGGTTCGGGACGACGCCAATGGCGACGCCCATCGCCAGCAGACCCAGCACCGCGGTCGACCAGAATATCCCCGAGACGCCGATCCAGGCATTCAGGACCGGGCCAAGGACCATACCCGTTGTAAAGGCTATACCAATGCTGACACCGATGGTCGCCATGATCTTTGTGCGATGCTGTTCACGTGTCAGGTCCGCGGCGAGCGCCAATACCGTGGACGACATGGCGCCCGCGCCTTGCAGGGCGCGGCCCACGATGACGCCGACGATGGTGTGGGAGAGTGCGGCCACGACGCTCCCGATTACGAAAAGTGTGAGCGCGAACAGGATCACGGGCTTGCGGCCGATACGATCGGAGAGTGTCCCAAGCGGGATCTGGAAGGTCGCCTGAGAGAGCCCGTAGATACCCAGGGCAAGCCCGATCAAAAGCGGGGTGTGGCCCTTCAGTTCCGCGCCGTACATGGTGAAGACCGGCAGGATCATGAACAGGCCCAGCATGCGGACAATATAGATGGCGGCGAGAGAGTAGGCGGTACGCCGCTCCAGCGGCGACATTTTATCGTCGAGTGCCGATAGCTGATCTGACATGGGCAATAATTTCCTTCAAAAGCGTGGCCGCGCAGGGGATGCCGCTCGGCCTTTTTAAGCGCGGCAAGTATAACGTGTGACTGCTCCCCGGCCTAATGGCCTGGGCTTCCCACTTCCTAGGCAGCCACCATCCCGATAGAGGATGGATTGACGCCGCCTCTATGGGCATAGGCCATCCGGCCCACAATGACGGCGGGGTTTTACGGCGCCGAGGGATAAACCTGGATCTGGCAGTCGCCGCGGGAAATGGGCCTTATCTGCGGGGTTTCTCGGGGATTTCAATGGCTCCGCCGTTCACCCCGCAGCGGATGCACTGGGCGCAAAGCCTCATGAGCGGCCGTTCGGATAGCGGTCACTTCAACGGCCGGATCGGGGATAAAGACCGGCGGCCGAAGTCTGCCGGGTCCCGTGAATGGGTGAAAGGCCTTGGCGCGGGGCGGTGCGGGATTCGTTATCGTCTCGATCGGCGCCTTTTACCGCACGGGACGACGCGCACCCCGGGCGATGGTCGCCTTCCGCGGGCGGCGTGCCGCGAACGGCCGAGTCTTGGGCGCATTCGCGAGGCCGCATCCGCGCAGGATCAGGGTCACGACATGATCGGCGGCGCGTGTCTGGTGAGCGGCATCCAGGTGCCGCACCCCAAGTACCGCGCACACCTGGCTGTCGAAGTCCGCATAGGTCTGGGTGGCGGCCCATATGGTGAAAAACAGGTGTGGGGGGTCGATCGGGGCCATGAGGCCGGCCGCTACCCAGCCTTCGATAACCCGCGATTTGGCGGCCACCAAACGGCGCAGTTCGGTGCGCAGGTAATCTTTGATGTGTGGCGCACCATGCAGGATCTCGTGGGCGAATACGCGGGAGGCCTGGGGGTGGGTCATGGCAAGGACCATCTTGGCGCGTATGTAGTGTTCGAGCGCGAAGGCCGGGGCCACCTCGGCGCGAATGATGTCGGTCTCGGAGAGCCAAAGCGACAAGATCCGGTCGAGTACCGCGCGATAGAGTGCCTCCTTGGTCTTGAAGTAGTAGTGGAGATTGGCCTTTGGGATGCCGGCGCGCGCCGCGATCGCCGCCGTGCGCGCCCCGGCGAACCCGGCTTGCGCGAAGTCTTCCTCGGCCGCTTCGAGTATCCGGTGCTCGATGGTTTGTCGCCCCGGATTCGCGCAGGTCGCCAAGGGGCTCACAGGGTGCCAAAGATCCGGTCACCGGCATCGCCAAGCCCGGGGACGATATAGCCGTGTTCATCCAGGCATCGGTCGATTGCGGCGGTCACGACGACAACGTCCGGATAGGCGCCATGCAAGGCCGCGAGGCCCTCCGGGCTTGCCAGCAGGCAGACGTATTTCAGACTCGTCGCGCCGGCCTCCTTCAGCCGCGATAAGGCGGCAAGCGCGGTGTTTCCGGTCGCGAGCATGGGATCGACGACTATGACCATGCGCTCTGCAATATCGTCGGGGACCTTGAAGTAATATTCGACGGCCTCCAGGGTCTCGGGATCCCGGTAGAGCCCTATGTGGCCCACGCGCGCGTTGGGAAGCAGATCGATCATGCCATCAAGCATGCCGTTACCGGCCCGGAGGATGGAAACGAGGCAGAGTTTTTTGCCGCTGATCACAGGAACGCGGCACGTGGTGATCGGGGTATGGATGTCGGCATGTTCCACGGGGAGATCGCGGGTCGCTTCATAGGCCAACATCGCGGCGATCTCGCGAACGAGTCTGCGAAAGTTGTCGGTGGTCGTATCGCGATTACGCGCCACACTCAGCTTGTGCTGCACCAACGGGTGGTCGATGACATGGGTGTCCTGACGCATCGGCAATCCTCCGCACGGATTAAAAGACTGTGCCATCACTGAGAATGTTGAGAGGCGGCCTCCCGTCGCCGCGCGCGCGAGCGGCAACCGCGCGGCCCGCGGCCCATGTGCCGCCCTCCATGAGCTGTGCCATGGTAAGCGCCGGCCGCTGGCCTGCGGCGAGCCGCTGCCCTACCGCTACGCGCAGGGTATCGAGCGCGGCCACCGTCAGCGCGCGCCATTCAATGACCGGCTCCGAGCCCGCCGGTTGCGGGTACTCGAGGAGCCGTCGATCGCGAACCGTAAGCGCGCCCATGTCCAGTAGCAACCCGCCGTTGCGGTATTCGGCAAGCCCGGTCAGATGGTCCTCGTCTGTGACGCGCAGCCCGCCGACTGCAAGTGGCTCGATCAGGGAGTAGACCAGCCACTGCGTCAGCTTATGGAAGGGCACATAGCCGTCGCGGCTTGCCGGATGCCGTCCGCAATCCCCGAGGGCGATCCCGCTTTGCGCCAGTGGGTTGGGCCAAAGGGGTCCCAGGATGGTGAGCAGGAGCGAAAGGATATCGGGGACGCGCACGCACCCGTCCGACGCGTGCGCGGCGATGTAGTCGAAGAGGTGGCCGAGCCGCGCCGGGGTGCCGAAGATGGCCGGATGATCCTGCAACAGACTGCCGAGGCGACGTAAGAGCGCTGCGCGTTCCCGGAGCCCTACGAGGGGATTGTCGGCGCCCGCCTGAAAGACCCGCGCCAGGGTATGTTCCTCGCAGCCTGAAAGGCGCTCGGCATCGGTGCGCAAGGGGTCGTCGGGGTCGGCCGAGAGTTCGCCACCGGTAAAGAGCGCAAGACTCGCGGCCGCAAGTCCCTCGGAGCGCGAAAGCGTTCCATGACGTGGATCCCGGTACTGCCAGTGCGGCCCGGCCCCGGCATCGAGTAATACGCTCGGAATGACCAGATCGATGGCGCGTCGCGCGATTTCGGCGCGGGATTCGGCGGTATCCGAGGGGTGGGCCGGTGCCAGGTGATACCCCAAGACCTCGAAATGTCGCCAGCGGCTGTGCGGCGGTATCGTAAGGTTCGGGAAGCGCTGCCGGGTGGTCGCGGCCACATAGGCCGCGATGTCGGCCACCTTCCCGGGATGCCACTGGAAATGTGTCAGTTCATCGCGCTCGGCAGCGGCCATGATGTCGTGGCAGCGGGTGCGTACGGCCTCCGCGGACAGCAATCGCCTCACCGCTTCGTCCGGCGCCGGACGAAGCGGTGCTTCGCGACCCGCAAGACGCGAGCTCATGCCTCAAACGGGCGGCCGTGCGCCACCGCCAGCTGGTCGGCATCCGGGTGGTCTGCGGAAAAATACCCGGCGGCCTTCTTGGCGTCCATCTCCACGCGCGCATCCGCGGGGATGAGGTCATCGGGAATCGCAACGCGCTCCCCCACGGCGATGCCTTGACTGACGAGCGCCTGGTATTTCATGTGACTCATGGATGCCCAGCGATCGATGCGCGTCACGCCGAGCCAGTGCAGGACGTCGGGCATGAGCTCCTGAAGGCGCATGTCCTGCACGCCGGCCACGCATTCCGTTCTTTCGAAGTAGGTCTGCGCACGATCACCCCCCGGCTGGCGTTTCCGGGCGTTGTAGACGAGAAACTTCGTGACCTCGCCCAGGGCCCGCCCCTCCTTGCGATTGTAGACTATGAGTCCGACCCCGCCTTGTTGGGCCATGTCGATGCATACCTCTATTCCGTGGGCGAGATAGGGGCGACAGGTGCAGATATCGGAACCGAAGACATCCGAGCCGTTGCATTCATCATGCACGCGGCAGGCAATTGCGGTATCGGGGCGCCCCAGTCTTTGGGGGTCCCCAAACATGTACACGGTCGTGCCGCCGATGGGGGGTAGGAACACCTTCAGGTCGGGGCGCGTGACGAGCTCCGGGAACATGCCGCCGGTCTGTTCGAACATGTGGCGGCGAAGTGCCCTTTCGTTCACACCGAACCGTGCCGCGACCCCGGGCAGATACCACACCGGGTCGATGGCAATCTTGGTTACGCGCACATCGCCATTGCTCAACAATATGCGTCCGTCGGCTTTCAGGCGTCCGGCCGTCATGGCCTCGCGCAATTCCCCCATGTTGATATGGGCGCGCGTGATGGCGATCGTCGGGCGGACGTCGAGACCTTCCGTGATTTGACGGGCAAAGACCTCGGCGACCAGGTGACCCCAGGGGTCGAGGGATACGATCTTGTGGGGATCACCCCAGTGGGCATGGGCCCTGATGGCCGTCGCCGGATCGGTATCGGTGAGGTCTGGTTTGTGATCCGCGGCCAACGCCCCCGAGGCCACCGCCAGGGCGCGATAGATCGCATAGGAACCCGAGTGCGCCCCTATGACATTGCGTGTGCCGCGATTCACGGGGCCTGCGAGTATCGGTCCGCGCCGGTGCGCGTCGGGTGCGCCCCAATGCACCGCCAAGGGCGCGGCGTCTGCGCCGGCCCGTGGGTGGGAAGTGAGGACGATATGGCGAGTCACGGTGTCTACCCTCGGTGGATTTCCGTCACTTGACCGGATGGTCAGGATGATCCCAAAGCAAGTTTTATGCCGCGCGCGAATGGGCGAGTGGGCGCGAAATACGGCGCGCGTCAGGCACTCGTTGCACCAGTTTTTTGATGGCCTGCACCAGTAGGAGGCGGGATCGCGCCGGGCCGCCACCCGGTCTCGGCGAGGCGCGCGGCCGCGCACCAGGCGCTGCGCGCCGGGCCGCGGTATGCGCGGCATGCCGCATCCGGGCATGGTCCTTGCACCCGGCAGTCCCAGGTCACGGTGCCTGCGCTACGGATAGGAGAGAGGTTTACTATGACGCACGATCCGGACTCCATGGTCGCAGTCGAGACGCTGGGTGCAGACCCGGTGCCCCGCGCGCGTCGCGTGATGACGGCCGGCACCGTGTTCGTCGTTTGGGCGCTGGCCTCGGCATCGGCCACGACTCCGATCATAGGCCTGCTCTTGAAGGGGATGAGCGTGGGCCGATTCGCGATCCTGGTGGGCGTGGCCACGCTCTGCGGGCTGTGGCCCGGGATGATGATGAGCGAGATGGGTCGCGACCGCCCGGTCATTTCCATGGTGACCGCGAAACGG
Organism: Pseudomonadota bacterium; assembly: GCA_021797365.1. The sequence goes on from JAJZZU010000063.1 coordinate 7,625, forward strand.
ACATTCGGTTCGGCGGGTGCGGCGGCCTTGACGGCCTTGTATGCCCTGGTGGGAGCCGCGTGGTTTGGGCTCAATACCGCGGTCGGCGCCGAGATCGTGGGCGCCTTGGTACCTAAGTGGGCCGGTGGTGCGCTCATCGTGTTGGGGGTAGCGCAGACGGTACTCGTGTTATTTGGGATGCCGCTACTCGAGAAGTTCTACAGGTACACCGGTCCGATCTTCGTTCTGTGCTACGGTGTTCTCGCCTATTATCTTTTCTCCCGCTACCCGTTCTCATGGCCCATACAGCGCGCGCCGGTGGACTGGGGGCGTGACATCGATCTCGTGTTGAGTTTCAGTCTCCTGGCATGGGCCTATGACTTTCCTACGGTTACGCGTTTTTGCGTCCCGCGCGATGCCACAGAGCCGGTTCTGACGCGCTGGCGGTTTCGGTTGTCGGCGCCCCTTGGCGTGATGTCGGCGGTCCTGGTCATGGGCATTCTCGGGCTCTTGAGTTTGCATCTCGCCGGTCTGTGGAATGTGGCCCTGTTGGCCAAGTCCTTGCCGCTGTGGGGTGAGGTCTCGGCGGTCGGCGTGATTCTGGCCATAGCCCATACCAATGCCATGAATCTCTATCCGGCGGTGACTAAGGTCATGATGCTGGTGGACGCCGCCCGCGTCAGGCGATCGGCCGTTCAGCAGCCGTTCACGGTCATTGCGCTGGGGGCGTTTTCGACCTACCTCGCCTACGCGGGTATCCTTCATGCCGTGCAATCGTTCCTGTCGATCCTCGGGGCCTTCTTGTTTCCCTTTACCTTCATCCTGGTACTCGACTATGTCTTGTCATCCGCGCCGCAGGCCTCGGGCGACCAGGATGGGGGGCGCCCCGGGGCCGAGTCTGGGGCTCGCACAGGGATGGCGCTCGTGGTATTGCTCCTGGGCCTGGGGTTGGGCGAATGGTCGCCCCCTTTCACGGGATCCGTTGCGCGGTTTGTGCCTTGGCAGATGGTGGTGGCGGTGTCGGCGGCGCTGTTGTATGGGGCGATCCGCCGGTATCTTATGGGGGAGTCGACTGCGAGAGGTACGCCGGGCGTGGTGGGTGATGAGTGATCTCATAGTATCGGGGGATGTTGCAAGGCTCTTACACGCCGCGCGCGAGGTCATCGCGCATGCGCATGCGCCGTATTCGGGATTCCCGGTCGGCGCCGCGATCCTTACCGTCTCGGGCGAGGTCTTTGCGGGATGCAATGTCGAAAATGCGGCCTATCCCCTGGGTCTGTGCGCGGAGGCCGCGGCGCTTGGCGTCATGGTCTCCGCGCGTGGCGCGCAACGCCTGCGCGCGGCTCTGGTATTGACGGCCCGGCCCGCGCCGTCGTGGCCATGCGGGGGGTGTCGCCAGCGCTTGCAGGAATTCATGGGGGCCGAGGCCATGGTCTACGCGGCCGGCTGTGGCGCCGAACCGGTCGGCATGCCGTTCGCGCGACTCCTGCCGCTTGCGTTTGGCGCCGACGACCTCGCGCCTGGGTCCTCCTGAGCCGCCGCCCGCCATGGCTTCGTTGACTCCCGCTCCGGCCTGGATCGAACTCTTGGATCTGACACGCCTCGAAGCCGCCGTGGGCGACGAGGACGCGGTCACGGATCTGTGTCGCCGGGCACGGACCCGGTACGGCAACGTGGCGGCCGTATGCGTCTATCCCGGTTACGTGGGCCTTGCGCGCGACTTGTTGACCGATAGCGGTATCGCGATCGCCACCGTGGCCAACTTTCCAGGTGGCGACCAGCGGCTCGAACAGGTGTTGGCGGAGGTCGGCCGGGCATTGCGCGACGGTGCCACCGAGATCGACGTGGTCGTTCCCTATCGCCGCTGGCTGCAAGGCGATACGCACTCGGTCCCGGCCTTGCTCGACCGTGTGGCGGAGATCTGCGCCGGCCGGGCGCAGATCAAGGCCATCCTCGAAACGGGACTCATACCCTCGTCTGCCGAATGCCAGGCGTTGGCGTGGGCGTGCGCGCGTCCGGGCGTGGCGTTCCTCAAGACCTCCACCGGCAAGGCCGGTCGTGGCGCGACCCCCGAGGCCGTGGGGGATCTCGTGCGCGTGTTGGCGTCGTTGCGGGATGCAGGGCGGCCCATGGGGCTCAAGATCGCAGGCGGCGTGCGCACGCGTGATCAACTGCAGTGCTATTACGAGATCATCGTACAGACCCTTGGAGGCGGTTTTTTCCAACCGGCGACACTGCGCATCGGCGCGAGCAGTCTGCTAGACGAACTCCTGGCGGCGGCACCCCATGGCTGATTCGGATCTTCAGTACCACGTCGGCCTGTCCGCTTCGCTGATCGAAGGCGCCCGGTATGTCCTGATGCCTGGTGATCCGGATCGTGTCCCGGTGCTGTCGGCGGCCTTTGCCCATGCGCGGCCCCTTGCTCAGAGCCGCGAGTACCGTTCGGCGCTCGCCTATGCGGAAGATGTGCCCACCCCGGTCCTGATCCTGTCGACGGGTATCGGCGCGCCCTCGGCTTCCATCGCCATCGAGGAACTCGCCCGCCTGGGCGTCCGTTATTTTCTGCGCGTGGGTACGACCGGCGCCATCCAGCGGCACATCGCGCTCGGCGATCTTGTCATCAGTGAGGCCTCGGTGCGGCTCGAGGGGACATCGTCCCACTATGCGCCCGTTGAATATCCGGCCGTGGCCTGCACCCCACC
>JAJZZU010000064.1 GCA_021797365.1 Pseudomonadota bacterium
GGCGAGCTACTTTGCAAAGCAGCGCCCGCGCTTTCAGGCAAGCGGTGTGCATCATGCCGGCGCCAAGGCCGGCAAGGCGATCTTCATGAACGGCGTGACCTCCGAGCAGATCCCGGCGTGCATGGAGTGCCATGGCGCCAACGGTCAGGGCGCCAGCACGTTCCCGGACATCGCCGGACAGCGCTACCGCTACATCGTCCAGCAGCTCACATACTTCCACAACGGGACTCGTAAGAACGAGCTCATGAACCAGATCGCGAAGAACATCACCGTGCCGCAGATGAAGGAGGTGGCCGCGTATCTGTCGTCTTTGTAAGACGATCCGCAGGAAGTAGGGCCGGCCTGGTGCCATGAGGGGCGCCGGGCCGGGCTGGTGGCACGCCTTTGCGTCCATATTAGGAGGAAACAAGAAATGGCGGCAGGAAAGGGTACGGGGGTAGTCCTCGCATCCGGCGTGTTATGCGCCGCGGTGATATTCGGGGCGCTACGGTGGGAACACACGGTTGCGTTGCCGATGAGCGCCGGGAAGGTGGTGAACGGTGTTCATCATTACACGGTCAACGAATTTAATTATTACTATGTACCGGACCATTTTACGTGGCATGTGGGCGAGAAGGTGCAGCTGACGATCATGGATCGCTCGCAGTCGGCACCGCCCTTGCCGCATCAGTTCTCCATCGGCCGCAACCTTGTGACGCGCAATAATGGTTTTCCGCACTCGCAGGCCTTGGCGGTCGGTTGGAAGACGAACTTCTTCGACGGGGTGCCGATTACGGCGGGTGGTCAGACGGGACCCATACCGGCGTTCTCGGTGAGCCTGAACCCGGGGCAGAAGTTCACGTTCAGCTTCACGGTCCCCAATAAGCCCGGGAAGTGGAATTACGCCTGCTTTCTTCAGACCGGTCAGCACTACATGAACGGGATGCATGGCCGGATCAATGTCTTGCCGGCGCAGGGGACCTAAGGGGGAGCGATGAGCGCAAGAGCGGAAAATTTGGTAAAGGCGTTCGGTGGCTTGGTGGTCGCGTGGATCATCGGCATGGCGATCGCAGAAGGACTGACGGCGTACGGGGTCGACCACTGGCCGTTGTTGGGGAGCGTGCAGGCGCACATTACGGCCGACGCCACCATCTATTTGATCTGGCAGGCGGTGGCGATCTATGTACTGGTGGGCGGGACGATCGTCTACTGCGCGATCCGTTTTCGGGCGCGTCCCGGCGACTCCGGGCCGCCGGCCTATCAGAGGCGTTACTTTGGACCTTTCGTGATCTTTTGGTTGATCATGAGCATCGCGATCAATCTGGCGAACACGATCTATCCGGGTATGGTGGGTCTGGAGCAACTCTGGGGGATCCAGCTGAAGGCCAAGCATCCGCTTGTGGTGGACGTGACCGCCCAGCAATGGAAGTGGACGTTCTCCTATCCGAAGCAGGGAATTACCGACGTCTCCAAGCTCGTGGTGCCGGTGGGCCAGACCATAGACTTCGTGTTGCGCACGAAGGACGTGATGCATGACTTCTGGGTTCCGGCGTGGGGTGTCAAGAAGGACGTGATTCCAAACGAGATTCGGCACCTCTATGTCACCCCGACGGTCCTGGGGTCGACAAAGACGAACCCGATGATCCGCGTCCAGTGTTCGTTGATCTGCGGCAATGGGCACCCGATGATGCGTGCGCCGGTCGAGGTATTGACCAAGGCGGCATTCAAGACCTGGGTGTCGAACAACAGTTTCTGAGGCGCCGGAACGATCGGCAGGACATGATTCCCGGATAGAAAGAGGAAATTACGATGGCGACTACAGATGTTCAGGGGCGGACGGTAGGTGGGGCAGGTGGAGGGGAACAACCCTTCGTCTGGTCCATGGTATTGCCGATGGTCCGCGCGGGCTTGTTTGGGTTTATCGGCTATTTCGCGGCGGCGTGGATTACCGCCATGGTGACCCATTCGGTGATCGTCAACCCCTTGCCGGCCACGCTGGGTTATGTGTTCGGCTTGCTCGGCTGGATCGCTGGGAGCGGTATCTGGGACGGCTGGATCCGTCGGGCGTTCGGGGGCGAAGAGGCGCCGTCGCTGACCGGTGTGGAGCGCTACTTCCGGTTCAGCTCCGATCCGAAGGCAACGGCCGTGCGCTACGTGATCTTCAACGTGCTGGCCTTTTTCTTTGCGGGGCTTGCGGCGATGATGATCCGCATACAGCTGCTTACGCCGGATTCCACCAGCTGGTGGTTGTCGGAGGTCCACTACAATATGACCTTCGGCATCCATGGTCTGATGATGCTGCTGGCGGTCGCGGCCTCGGTCATCGTGGGCGGTATGGGCTACTACCTGCTGCCCATCATGCTCGGGGCGCGCACCGTGATCTATCCGCGCTTGCTGGGCTTGAGTTGGTGGCTCCTGCCGCCGGCCGCGGTGGCGGTGTTCCTTAGCCCCTTGATCGGCGGCTTCCAGACCGGCTGGTGGGGTTATCCGCCGCTTGCGCAGAACAGTGGTAGCGGCATCGTGTTCTACGCGCTGGGCGCGGCCACGCTGCTCACGAGTTCGCTTCTGGGCGCACTCAACATCATGGGCACCATCATTTATATGCGCGCCAAGGGGATGAGCCTTGGACGTGTGCCCATGTTTGTCTGGGGCCTGTTCGCGGCATCGACGATCCTGATCGTAGAGGCGCCGGCCACGTTCACCGGCACCTTGATGGATCTGTCGGATATGATCCTCGGGAGCCACTTCTATACGGGCCCGACGGGTATACCTTTGGCCTACGATGATCAGTTCTGGTGGCTGTTCCATCCGGAAGTGTATGTGTTCGCATTGCCCGCGTTCGCGCTGTGGCTCGAGATTCTGCCCGCGGCGGCGCAACGGCCGCTGTTTGCGAGAAACTGGGCGGTTGCCGGTCTGCTCGGCGTCAGCATGGTCGGCGCCATGCTCGGCGTGCATCACTACTTCACGGCGGTGAGCGCGGTGCGCATGCCGATCTTCATGACCATCACCGAGACCGTGTCGATTCCGACGGGCTTCGTGTTCCTGGCTGCTCTGGGTACGCTATGGGGCGGCCGCCTGAAGCTGTCATCGCCGGTGTTGCTGTGTCTCATGGCGATGATGAACTTCCTGATCGGGGGTCTCACCGGCATCTTCAATGCGGACGTGCCGGCGGACTTCCAGCTGCACAACACGTATTGGGTCATCGCGCATTTCCATTACACGATCCTGGGCGCGGTCATCTTCTCGTGGCTGGCGGGTCTGTACTGGTGGTTCCCGAAGGTCACGGGACGCATGGTCAATGAGTTCTGGGCGAAGTTCCACGCCTGGTGGTTCTTCATCTTCTTCAACATGACCTTCTTCCCGATGTTCATCCTGGGTATCGAGGGCATGAACCGGCGTATCGCCGTGTATTTGCCCTACCTGCACCCCTTGAACGAGTTCGTGTCGATCTCGGCATTCTTCCTGGGTGCGGGCTTCCTGATCCCGGCGGCGAATCTGTACATCAGCTGGCGGTCGGGCAAGAAGGCCCCGCAGAATCCGTGGGGGAGCAAGTCTCTCGAATGGCATTCGCCGTCGCCGACCCCGTATATCGTGTTCCCTGAAGGGAGCGAGGTAACGGTCGTGGGCCCGAATGACAACTATGCGGATGGTGCGCCGGAGCCCTTTGTCTGGGCGCCGACGGCGGCTGGCAAGTAGGAAGCGGAGGATTATTACTATGGCAGTCGAGAGTACGGGATCTTTGATGGATCCGGCCCCGGAAAGGGCAAAGCGCGGCGCGTTTTTCTTCCCCATGCTTTTTATGGGGATCATCTGCGCGGCATTCGACCTGGGGCGCTTCCTTTGGGGTGGAACGGGCGTGCCCAAGGGCGCGGACTTCGGGACGGGCGCGGCCCTGACCGTGATCATGCTGCTTAGCATAGGCCCGATGCTTGGGGCGCGCGGGAAGCTTTCGCGCGGGCAGGACGCCGCGGCGCTCGGGAATTTCACGCTCCTTATGGTGGTTGGTATCCTCATGATAGCGGGGATCATCTCCACCTGGGGCGCGGTTCCCATCGGTCTGGGCTATGGGGGCATCTACGACATAACGAGCGGGTGGCTCGGTCTATATTTCGTGGCGGTGACGCTCGCCTTTCTTGCCAGCATCATGAAGGGCAAGCGCGTGCCCGCGCGGTTCAGTGCGGAGCGCTGGGTGGCACACAATGTCGTGAGTTTCTGGGGTTTCATGGTCCTCGTCTGGACCGTGTTCTTCATCGTGTTCTACTTGGCTTAAACGGCGTAGGCCGCGTAGCGGAGCAAGGAGGGAATCGCATATGAACCTTTCGCACTTGTCATTCGTCATCCCCACGGGGGCCGATACGCCAATGTTTTTTTGGCTCACCGGCTTCATCGGGTTCCCGATCGCCTTTCTATCGCTGTTCTTCTGGTGGGTCCTGAAGCAGGCAGCAAATGAGGATCGCGTACGCATCCTGAAGCGCGAAGGCGAGAAGGAAGATCAGTACTAGGAAGTTTAAGGGAAACGGGTCCCGTCGGGCGGGGGAATGGACGCCCGGCGGGCTTCACCCGTTAAGAATTCTTGAGAGGGTGTCCCTGTCCCGGCGTGTACCGCGCCGCAGGATGGGCAATAGGATGCGCACCCTTGCGCGCGAGGCTGGGCAGGCCACGCGAAAGAGCGGAAATATCGCACTCGGCGCGTGGCGGCATCCAGGCGGCCAGACGGGTACCGGGCCGGGACAACGACAGATACGAAGCGAGGTTAGGGTATGAGTGACGAACGGGTGCTGGCGGGATCGTGGCGCTCGCGCGTGATGGCGCAGTCACGTAGCCTGGGACTGGATTTCGCGGTTGTTCAGTCCTATTGCGAGCTCACAAAGCCAAGGGTTGTGAGTCTTCTGATTTTTACGGCCATGGTCGGGATGCTACTCGCCTCGCCGGCGCGGATGGCGGATATCCATTGGACGGTGATTTTGTGGGCCAACATCGGTATCGCGTTGGCTTCGGGCGCAGCGGCGGCCATCAATCACGTAGTCGATCGGCAGATCGATGGTCAGATGAGGCGCACGCACACACGCCCGCTGCCGAATGACGCAATATCGGTGACAGGCGCGCTGGTATTCGCGACCGTTCTGATGGCATTATCGGTGCTCGTGCTCACGGTGTTTGTGAACAAGCTGACGGCGATCCTGACGATGGCGGGCTTGGTGGGCTATGCGGGTATCTACACAGGCTTTTTGAAGCGCCGTACGCCGCAGAATATCGTCCTAGGCGGAGCGGCCGGCGCGGTCCCTCCGGTGTTGGGGTGGGCGGCGGTAACGGGCCATGCGCCTCTTGCGAGCTGGGTGTTGTTTCTGATTATCTTCCTGTGGACGCCGGCGCACTTTTGGCCGCTTGCGATCTACCGGCGTGACGACTATGCACGTGTCGGTATCCCCATGATGCCGGTGACGCGCGGCATCCGGTACACGAGCTGGCTGATCCTTGGGTACACGGTGGCAACCGTGCTCGCAACCCAGGTGCCGTATATGATCGGCATGGCCGGCAAACCGTACATCATCGGCGCGGACATCTTGGGGGTGGGGTTCTTATACCATGCCTTGCGGCTTATCTATGCGCCGGATCGGCATAACCCGATGCGCATGTTCGGGTATTCGATTGCCTACTTGACCATACTGTTCGCGGCATTGCTGGCGGATCACTACATGGTGGGGCTGTGAGGGCGCGCGACGCTGACACGGGAAGTAACGGCAGGAAAAGGGGGAATGCATGAAGAAAATCGACCAGACGAGCCTAGATGAAATGCCCGAGGAGGGACAGTCGTTGAGCGGCAACCTCGTCTTGCTTTTGCTGTTGGCGTGGGCGACAATCGCCCTCGGTGGATATTACATTGCGGTTCGAATGGTAACATAAGCGGCGCGGGCGTGGGGCGCCCGCGACGGGCGTGCCTGGGCCTGGTGTACGCAAAACCCAACGTCGGTCGGGCATGAATGGGGCCCGTGCGGCGGCGACGGTGTGGCTGGGAATTCGGCGTAAAGCGGGATCGGGTCACGTTCACATGTGGTGTACTTAGGAGAATGTATGAATAGCAATGCAGGAACGATGGAGAGCATGAAGCGGGCGCGCGTTGCCAAGGGCGCGGCTCTGGTGGCTGGCGCGGTGTTCAGCGTGGGCGTGGCGTGCGCGGCGTTGGTGCCGACGAGCGCGTTCAAGAAAGCGACCCTTCCGCAGGTCAAGGCGATGCTCATGAAGGATAACGGCAAGGTGAGCGGTACCACCGTGACCTACGGCAAGAACGCGAATGTCGTGGCGGCGGCCGTGCTCCCGGGGTTCCCGTTCCCGAGCTTCGAGATCCACCACGTCAAGAACCCGACGCTGGACTTCCCGGCGGGTGCGACGGTGAAGTTTACCTTCATCAATACCAATAAGGGTTTCGGGCATAGCTTCGATGTGACGAAGAAGGGTCCGCCGTACGCGGTGATCCCGCAGATCGCGCCGATCATAGTGGGGACGGGCTTCTCGCCGGTACCCGCGGCGGGCAAATTCGGTTATGCGACCTTCACGTGGCATCCGACTGCCGGCACGTATTACTACGTTTGCCAGATCCCGGGCCATGCCGCCACGGGCATGTTTGGAAAGATCGTCGTCAAGTAAGGGACGGCGCAGTGAGAGTGGTCGGGGGTGGAGCGGGTGATGCCGGGCCCCTGACATAAAAAAGAGCCGGGGCGCTGTGATGGCCCCGGCTTTTTTGTGCGGCATCCGTGAGAGGACGGCGTGTCATGGCGAATGAACAGTTGCGGAGTGGCGCCGATACGGAGGTTGGCGAACCCGGAACTGCGAACGGGATGCCGTCATGGTATCCGGTAAAGCGTGCGCCTTCCGGCAGGTCGTCGTTATGCGGGACAGAGGCGCTCAGGCGTGGGAAGTGCCGGCTGCGGCACGCGGTGTTCGGGGCGCCTCGCTTGGCTGCGAATCGCGACTGACGAATGCCGGGGCGGTCGATGGGCGATGGAATACGGGATGTGGCTGAACGGAGACGAGGGCGCGTCGCCAGGGTGTGGAACGGCGGCGGACGATCTCGGCGCGCTTTGGCGGGGTGGGAGCTTAGAGGGTAGCGAGACATGAGCGGGATGGAAACGATGGCGGGCGAAGACGGTAACAGCCTGGCGCGGCGCTGGAGGCTTGTCGTGCCTCTGGGCTTTCTGTGGGTGGGGGTGTATTACGCGGGCTATGGCGCGGCCGGGGTGGATGCCGCGACGTGGCGCTTCTGGACGGCGGATCTGAACCCATTGCCGTGGTTGGCGGCCCTCACCGTGCTGCGCCTGTATTTAGGGCGTTATGATCGTTATCGGGCACGCGGCGGCGATGCACGGCTGTGGTCGGTGGGACAGGTGTGGTCTTTCGTGTCGGGCCTGCTGCTCGCCTTGGCGCTCTGGGAGTCGCCTTTAAACGGCTTCGTGGAGCGGTCCATGACGCTTTATACAGTAAAGCTCATGGGTGAGTTCGAGTTCGCGGCGCCCTTGATGGTGCTTGGCATCCCGTTTTCGCTCGTGGATTCGATGCGCTTGAAGGGGCCATGGTGGTCTGTCTTGCGCGTACTGCACCGCCCGCTCGTTACGACCGTCGCCCTTGCCATCGTTCTCGTGTTGTGGGATATGGCAGATCAGATGGCGCTGGGGCTGCGCAACGTGCTGGTGTTTGGTCTGCTGCCCGGGGTCTACCTCGCGCTCGGGATGATCGTGTGGATGCAATCCTTGCGGGCCCTTCCGGCCTTTCCGAACCTGCAGAACCACCTGCGCAAAGGGTTGTATGTGTGGGCGATGGAGTTTGCGATGATGGTCATGGGCACGATGTGGTTCTGGAGCGCCATGAAAAGCATGGATCCGTCGACCGGCACGCCTTTGGTGTGGGGTGTGAGCCGCGTGACGGACGTGCATATCGCCGGGGCGGTGATGACGGGTCTGTCTTTACCGACCATGTGCCTCGTGTCTTGGCATTTTTGGCAGTGGATATCGGGTGTGGTGGGTGTCTCGGAGAGCGAGGAGTATGGGGATTATTCGCGATCGACGCGACGACAGGAGCTTTGACGGGCGCAAACGGACGGATGCCGTGGCGGACTGCGGGAGAGTGTGAGTGTGAGACAGGCGGAAGGGTGTTGGCGGCAGCTGTCGGCGGCGGTCGTGGTGATGATGTTGGGCGTGGGTGTGGCGAGCGCGCACAAGGTGGCATTTTTTGGCGTACCGGTGGTCGGGGCGACGCGCGCGCGCGTGAATGCCGCGCTGGCGCGCGCGGGCTTCAAAACCCCGGCGAAGGAGTCGGAGCAGTGGTTCGATACCTATAGGATCAATGGCCAGCCGGCAAGATTGCAGGGGGCAAGCCGGCTTACGGTCAATTTCACGCGTGGGGGGCACTTTGCGATCGCGCAATACACCTTCCCGAGCCTCGACAACACCCGGCAGGTGAAGAACATCATCACGATGGTGCGCTACAAATACGGGCGGCCTACGGATTTGAGCGGCAACCTGGCTCATGGATCGGTGGTGGCGCGCTGGATGGAGCCCGATGGTGCGGAGGTCAAGGTCTGGCGGGGCGCCTCGTCGACGACCACGTTTTTGGACCTTGAGGACGTTGCAGCCGCAAAGCGCATGCGTGCGCAATACCCGGCAGCCGCGCGGGCCCTGGGCACGTCCTTACCAAGCGGGGCCGCGGCGGGGAAGGATCAATGGCAGCCGCCGACGCCTTCCGACGTGACGACACCCGACACGAACCGGGCCGTGCCCATGAAGTGGGAGATCGCGATCATCACCCTGTTCTTGATACCCGCCCTCGGAATCGTGTTCTTTGCGCATTTTTTGGCACGTGTCACGCGCGTTCCTCCGTCTGTGAGGGCGGTGTTCCGGGTGACCGTGGGACGCATGGCGCAATGGTTCCGCCGACCCGCCTGGAAGAGACGCTGACGATGATGGGGCTGGCGCAGAGGGTGCCGCCCTAGGCCGGATGGTCACCGCGGCAGCGGTTCCGCAGACTGCAAAAAGGGGTCGGGGCGGGCCGCCATCGCCGGCGGATCGCGGCACTTCAGCCATCAGGTCTGACCACGCGAGGGGGCATATCGTGAGAGGGGCGCGTGGGCCGCTGCGGGGATATAGGGTAGGTACGCGCCGGGGTACCCTTTGGGCAATGACCAATACCGGGACGCTTGGCGCCACAAGAGCCGTCGTGTTTGTGCACGGGCTCGTGACTGCAAGCCCTTACATGCTACCGGCCGCGCGCCTGCTCGCGGCACAGACCCGGGTGCTGGCAGTCGATCTCCCCGGCTATGGTCGTAGCGCCAAGCCGCATCATCTTCTGCGTATTCCCGAGCTCGCGGATGCACTGGTCGAATTTCTCGACGCCAACGGTCTGGTGCGCGCCCACTGGGTGGGGAACTCCTTCGGTTGCCAGATCATCGCGGAGCCTGTCGTGCGCCATCCGGAGTGTATCGACTGTATCGTTCTTCAGGGCCCGACCGTGGATGCCAGCGCCCGGCGCATGGGGTTGCAAGGGCGCAGGCTTATCGCAAATTCCCGCTACGAGCCCGCCCGCTGACGGCGATCTCCCTGGGGGATTATTGATGGGCCGGTCTGCGCCGCGCCTTCGGTACGGCACGCATGGCGCTGGCTGATCGCATCGAGGATGAGATGCCGAGGATTAAGGCCCCGACGCTCATAGTGCGTAGCGAACATGATCCCCTGGTGCCGATGCGCTAGGCGCGGTATCTCGCGGGCCTTACACCGCACGGCGAGTTGCGCGTGATCAGGGGATGGGGCACGCCGTCCATTACGCCGCGCCGGGGGCCTTCGTGGATGCCGTACGGCCCTCCCTGCGGCTGCCATCATGAGCGCCTCGTCATGCCGTTATATCGCCAATTTCGACTCGGCGTCGAGCATGCTGCGACCACGGCGGAGGCGCTGGCGGGTGGGGATTACGCCCTCATCGACACCATGCCAAGGCCCTTGAGGGCGATCGTGCGCGGCATGGCGCCGCTTGCCAACCGCGTGCCTGGACGTCTGCGCCGTTCACTGTACCGGATGAGCGGGGTACTCGAGGCGGTGCCGCCGGCCGCGGCCGCCGGAGCGGCGTTGGAGTCCGTGGCGGATTGGGCCGTGGACCGCTACCCGAGGCGGCGCTACCCGGCGGCCTTGATCGGCGCCTCCAATGGCGCCGCCGTTCACTTGGCGGCGGCCCTTGGGGCCCCGTGGCTTCCCCAGACCTTTCTCATGCCGGTGCGACGGGACGGTATCTCCCCTGATGA